>NZ_JCBDGG010000048.1:0-26056 GCF_059833835.1 Vibrio sp. R15-SG3-ISO1B
GCTCGTCATGGTTCTCCATAAATTTGAGCATATGATGCTCAATATCGCGCAGTTGGTATTCAATGCGGCCTATCTCGCTGGTGGAAGCGCATCCTTGGGTGACCTTAATCAGGTGATCATACAGATCCACCTTGTCGTAGAGGTAGTCCATCTTGCCCAGTTGGATGTAATCACGATAACGATCGGGTTGGTACACCTCGGCAATCACTATCGCGTCGGAGTTGGTGTGCTTAATGTGTGCGTTGAGGTAGCTCCAAAACTCGACCGGTACCATCTCGGCCATATCAAATCGAAACCCGTCGACGCCTTTGTCTAGCCAGTAAAGCGCGATATCACGAAATTTCGTCCAAGAGTCCGGCACATTTTGCGATTGCCAAAAATGCAGGTGTTCGCCGCAATCTAAATGGCGATAGTGCGGAGGCAGAGAGGCAAAATCGTGGCTACCGTCGGGCCTTACCCCATAATTGATTTTTACCGTTTCATACCAGTCGTCGGCGTTGGGCTGAGCCAAGCGTGAACCGTTGCCGGTCCATTTGGCTGGGTACTCAACGTACGCTTCTTCTAATGCGGGGTGAGATTCTCCCCCGAGCGGGGGATTCGTCGCCAATTCGTCAGGCACTGAGAAGTGTTCGCCGGACAGGTAATAGAAATTATTGTCACGATGATAGATTACTGAGGTGTCATCGTCAGCGCCAAAATCGCGCACGCCAGGCGGGTTATATTCTCCTTGGTAGACCCGCGCGACATGGTTCGGGACTATGTCGATGATCACTTTAAGCCCCGCTTTATGGGTGCGCGCAATCAACGCCTCAAACTCTTGATTCCTGTGTTCTGGATTGTCCGCAAGGTCGGGATTGACGCTGTAATAGTCCTTCACGGCATAGGGCGACCCTGCTCTGCCCTTGACGATACTGGGATGATCACTGCGTATTCCACATTGCGAATCGTCGGTGACCCGCGCATGGTGCGGCACACCGGTATACCAAATATGGGAGATGCCGAGATCTCGAATGGCCTCTAGTGCGCGAGGCGTAAAATCGCTGAATTTGCCAACACCATTTTGCTCGCGAGTTCCCCAAGGAACGTTGGCGGTACAGATATTGCCAAAAAGGCGAGTAAAGACTTGGTAAAGGGTAATTTTGTTCATGCTTCACGAATTGTGGTGTGGAATGTTGATCGGATGAAGGCAAAGTGTAGAACAGTCAATTGGGCCATCCCTCATCCAAAGTAAAAATATGAGGGGCGTAGATCTGTTTTTTTGTGATCTTGCTATGTTTTTCTGTGATCTCACTATATATTGCGCGCGAGTGTATTTATGAGACATATTGTTTTGTCACATATCCACACTGAATGAGGTCTAAGTTTGATGGAGAAAAATGATTCGCTGTCTAAATAAAACATGCATATATTGAGCCGGAATTGATAGGTTTTATGTGATCATTGCTCGTTTTTTTAGTAAATGATACAATTTCTTTCGGTAAGTTATAATTAGTGTTCAAATTATCAGGAGACGGCTTTGCGCTTTGTGCTGTTGAACCAAAACAGATACTGCGCGAGCTAAAAACTAATTTATGGATAATGAATTTAAAAAATACAGTATCGACACGACGGACTATCAAGTTGGTCAAGACAACGTTCAAAAGTGGGGATTTGATATCCACAACCCCGTTTTTGGTATCAGCGCAGGACTCGTCATCCTCTGTTTGGTCTCTTTGTTGGTGGTTGAACCAGCAACAGCGCGCGACGCACTAAATGGTTTACGTAACGGTATCATTGCCGATTTTGATGTCTTTTTCATGTGGGCGACAAACTTCTTTGTCGTGTTTGCGATAGCGCTCCTCTTCTCGCCCCTAGGTAAAATTCGCATCGGCGGTATCGATGCGAAGAAAGAGTATTCCACCGTCTCTTGGCTTTCTATGCTGTTTGCCGCGGGCATGGGTATCGGCCTGCTTTTTTGGAGTGTAGCTGAGCCGACGGCCTACTTCACGGATTGGTGGGGCATGCCGTTAAACGCTGAACCGTATTCCGATCAGGCGAAGTCCCTGGCGATGGGGGCGACGCTGTTCCACTGGGGTATTCATGGCTGGGCGATTTACGCGATCGTCGCGCTTTCGCTGGCGTTTTTTGCGTATAACAAGGGGCTACCTCTGTCGCTACGCGCAGCGTTTTATCCCATTTTTGGTGACAGAGCGTGGGGTTGGTTAGGTCATGTGGTCGATATTCTTGCGGTGTTGTCGACGCTGTTTGGCTTGGCAACGTCTCTAGGGCTAGGGGCACAGCAGGCGACCAGTGGGATTAACCATGTGTTTGGTCTTGATGGTGGTACCGGCTTACAGATGGCGGTCATCGCTTTCGTAACCTTTATTGCGGTCATTTCTGTCATTCGTGGTATCGATGGCGGCGTGAAAGTGTTGTCAAACGTCAACATGATTGTCGCGTTTGCACTGTTGGTGTTTGTGTTATTCGTCAGTTTTGATATCGCGACCACTTCAATCTGGGACTCCACGGTTGCCTACGTACAAAACATCTTGCCGCTGAGTAACCCTCATGGCCGTGAAGACATCGACTGGATGCATGGTTGGACAGTCTTCTACTGGGCATGGTGGGTATCTTGGTCACCGTTTGTGGGGATGTTTATCGCTCGAGTTTCGAAAGGTCGTACCGTTCGTGAGTTTATTTTTGCCGTGATCGTGATTCCAACTGTGGTGACGCTGATCTGGATGGCGGTGTTCGGTGGTATTGCACTGGATCAAGTGGTCAATAAAGTCGGAGAGCTGGGCACCAATGGCTTAACGGATATTTCACTGACGTTGTTCCATGTCTATGAGCAGCTGCCTTACAGCTCCATTATTTCTGTACTGTCTATTGCCTTAATCTTGGTGTTCTTTGTGACGTCGTCGGACTCGGGCTCTTTGGTGATCGACAGCATTACGGCGGGGGGTAAAATTGATGCACCTGTCCCTCAGCGTATTTTCTGGGCGTGTATTGAAGGTTCGATCGCGGCGGTGATGCTTTGGGTCGGAGGCAAAGAGGCCCTGCAAGCCTTGCAGTCGGGCGTGGTCGCGACCGGTCTTCCTTTCACGCTGGTGCTGCTGGTGATGTGTGTCAGCTTATTGAAAGGCTTGAAGTCTGAGCTGCCCGCTTATCAGTAAGTGATTAAGTGGTAATGAAAGGATGAAAATGAGCACAGCGATGTGCTCATTTTTTTGTAGTGATGCTCACAAATCGAAATTAAGGGGCAGGGCTTGCCTGGCATCGTGTCTACGCTTTAGTAAGAAAACACAACAGCAACGTCAAAAAAGGAGACAATGATGGCTACGTTTAAGCAGGACATCCCGCACCGCGTGACGGTTTATCATGATGACCTTGAGCAAGAGAAAGCGCTAAAAGAGGCAATGAAGCCAGAAAAGCCACGCTACTTTAACGGCAGTCCTACTTATCAAGCAGACAGCATCGAAGAATTCAAAAGTAAAATCAGTCAGGTGGGGTTGTCGTTAGACAAATAATCACTCACATTGACTAAAGAGGCAGCCTGTTGGCTGCCTCTTCTTTTATCTGTGTTCTATTGTCTGTGGTATGACGCTTTTCTGTTACTGATTCTGGCCGATCACGTACTCAAGTCCACCGACAATCGCCGCGACTTGAGCCGCATTGCACTCCTCGTCGGTGACCAGTGCGCTGTCTGGATACACTTCAGTTGTGGTGCCGTACAAGCAGGTACTGACACCACCACACAGGCCAAGTTGTTTCATTGGATAGAGAATGACGCCGTGGCTGACGACAGGAGAACCAATGATTTCGCCTTTTTCGTCCGCTGGGGCGATGTGCGTGACTTTGCTCACCGCGTTAATCACGGCGGCTTGAAAGTCTAATTGCGGATTGTCGCTATCGCCAACAGTGTAAAATCCGTCGGGAATCATGCCTTCTATGTACTCAAGGCCATCACGAGCGGCCAGTGCCGGGCGAAACTCACTTTCATCGGTATCGGTGGTTTCATGCAGGTCGATGTGCACAAAAATCTCTTCGTGGATGCTTTCAACTAGCCTCATTAATTGCGCGGATTCTTTGGCAGGGGAGTTGGCGTAAAAAGAGCGATTGGGGTCAATGGCACTGGGGTTCCAGCGATTGATGGTTTCATAGCCCCAAGGGCTGACACACGGTGCGACGATCACATTGAAATATTGGCTGTAATGGGCCATTTTTTCTGCGGCAAACGCCAGCGCACCGTGGACACCACTGGTCTCATAACCGTGTACGCCGCCAGTGATCAACACCACTTTTTTACTTGCGTCCCATTGGCGGGTTTTGATGCAGTAAAGTGCGTAATGCTGCTCGTCGTAGTCAAGTGAGCCGTATTGTTCAACGTCGAATTGACCACGAAGTGCTTCAATCTTACTCACGACTTGCTGCTGATAATCGCGCTGTTTTGTCACGCTCGCTCGCCAAGCCGCTCGCTCTGTGTCCGTCCATTTCTGCCCGCGTGTTCCGATAGGGTAAGCGTGTGTTTGATTCATTGGTGACCCCTTGTCATTGGTGATGGGCACACAGCATAGTGATAGCTTGCGCAAGAGGCAATCATTGATGGGCGGCTGCTGGAATTTAGTGCGGCTCGTAAATACTGATAGCCGATAATGCACCATAGACACACCAAATCGGAAACCATATCAATTCGAACTATACTCATGGTATATCTGCACCCTTATCCGTCGCTTCTCACGACGATGTGGCTTAGCCAATGAATCAATCAGGCTGACGATTATTGAGCAAGCTTATGTGAGTTGACGCCCATTTACCATCGAACAACACCTCTCTACGCCTCGCACCTACTACGGCAAGAAGCGGATAAAGGGGGAATCGCAAGCGGATCTCGCTTTGGTAAAATGGCAGACAATCGGGTTACCGACGTAGCCGTTTGACAAAAAGGTAAAGGAAATCGTGATGTTAATCTCGAATGCAACCGACGTCATTTTGCATGCTTTCGATTGGCCTTATGAGATGGTCAAAGCGAGAGCAACAGATATTGCTAACGCGGGCTATAAATCCGTGTTGGTTTCGCCACCGATGAAATCGCTCAAGCGCGAACAAGGCACACAGTGGTGGCAGCGCTATCAACCGCAAGATTATCGAGTGATAGACAATCAATTGGGTAATACTGAGCAATTTACCGCGATGATTGCCACGCTGAAAGCGCACAAGGTTGAGGTCTACGCCGACATAGTGTTTAACCATATGGCGAATGAATCCTCGTTACGTGATGATTTACACTACCCCAGTGCTGCGGACATAGCGACCTACCAGAAGGACAAGGCGTATTACGAGCGTCAACGTTTATTTGGTGATTTGAGTGAGCCACTGTTCGATCACGATGATTTTGTCGAAGCGTTCGGCATCTCGGATTGGCAGGACAAGTGGCAAGTGCAAAATGGCCGAATTACTGGCGGGCCAAGCGATCCGGGGCTGCCTACTCTGCGTGATAACGCGCATGTGGTGAGCATGCAGCAGCAATATCTCAAAGCCCTAAAGTCACTAGGGGTCAAAGGGTTTCGCATTGATGCCGCAAAACACATGACGCTGGAGCATCTGCAAAAAGTGTGGACGGATGAGATTTGTCACGACGTGCATATTTTTGGTGAGATCATCACCAGTGGCGGTGCGTCCAAACCTGAGTATGATCTCTTCTTAGAGCCTTTTCTTGCTCAAACCGATCTTGGCGCCTACGACTTTCCCCTGTTTCAAACACTGTTTGACGCGCTACAACCGAAAGGAAGCTTGAAAAGCTTAGTGGATCCTTATTGCTTTGGCCAAGCGCTGTCGGAAAGTCGAGCGATCACGTTCGCCATTACCCATGACATTCCCAATAATGATGTCTTTGCGAATTTGGTGATGGATGAGACGTTGGAGTGGTTGGCTTACTGCTACATTTTGGGCCGAGATGGCGGTGTACCGCTGATCTATACCGATCTCGATACCAGTGGCATTCAAGACAGTACGGGGCAGCCTCGCTGGCAATCCGCTTGGAAGGATAAAAAAATGTGCGCCGCCATTGCCTTTCACAATCAAATGCATGGCAAACCGATGCGCATCATTGAAGCCGGTGACGATCTCTTGGTGTTTGCTCGTGGCAATGATGGCCTTGTGGTGGTCAACAAATCGACACGCAGTCAAACCATAGAGCGAAAAGAGGGGACGGCGATGACGGATGTGCTGACAGGAAAGAGAGTATTTGGCACTGAAAATGCGCTGACAGTGGCCCCTAAAAGCGCCATGATGTTGGTACGCAAATCCAATGAAGCTCTTTAGGCACGTTGACGCTCCGTAGGTCCAACGATGTTTAGTGGGAGAGTTTGAAATGGACGGGTTGGCTAGGCGTGCATCACCTAGCCAACCAGTGCTCGTTCCAGATTGTCGAACAGGGCGTCGTTGCCATCAAACCATTGTTTGATTACCTGGCTGCGCGCTTGACCTGACAGCATCTGTTTACGCGCTTCACGTACTCTGAGTAAAAGTTGCACTTCACTTGGCAACGGGCTTTGCGCTCGCAGGGTGTTGTCGCTTAACCATTGATTGAGCTGTTTAGTGAATGTGGATTCGCTCAGCTTAGGCGTAATCCAGGGTAACTCATCACGCACGACCGTGAGTAGAGGAAGCTGTTTTTGTCTGTCATCAACCGTGCTTAAGCGATCAAGCAGCGCGGTTAGCAGAGGGGTGGGCCGGATGTAGCCGGCTTGCCTTACGAGTGGCAGTTGGGTGCGTACCGATAGCTCGATGAGATCCAGTTGAGTGTTCGGCGTATAGGTGACGGCCGCTAGGGTATCAAATGGCAGCCAAAAGGTATCGCCAGGCTCGACGACGTACTCTTTTTTGCCCAAACGGATAAAGACGAATCCTTGAGTGACGCGCAGCAAACCGTGCTTGATGGTGTGACGACGTGGTGTTGTCGTCAGATATTCGTGGGATTGCGCTTGATAGGAAATGGCGTAATGCATGGAAAAACTCACTCTTTATGGGGCGACAAGAGTACCGTTTTCTAATTGAAATGCCAATCTTGCCGGTGACCTACACAATCAAATCACGCTTTTCGGCCTCAAGTGGTGACGGTTTGCGCAAAAATGGGCCAACGTTCTGGTCTGACCTTACTAATTGTGCGACAACGATAGCTGCTAAGCGCACAAACTCCGCGTAGAATAAGGCAGCTTTAAATTTGATGTAGTAGACCATGACCACAACCACAGACCCATTTGTAGACATCCGCCCATACAACGACGACGAAATTCCTGCTGCGATTGAACGCTTAATTAATGATGAAGAGTTTATCAGCGCCATCATAAAACATCGCTTCTCACACCGTGGACGCTGGTTTGCTGCGTTGATGTCTCCGTTGGTGAAAATCGCGCTAAAAATGAAATGGTCTAAGCTCAACTCTGTTGAAACCACTCAGTTGGAAGTGAAATCCTACCTTGAGCGTACGCTTAACACGACAACAGACGGCGTCACCTACAGCGGTTTAGACCAGCTAGATCCTAATCAAGCCTATTTGTTTGTCTCTAACCACCGTGACATTGCCATGGACCCGGCGTTGGTTAACTATGGTTTGCACGTGAATAACCACAAAACTGTGCGCATTGCGATTGGCGACAATTTGTTGAAAAAACCGTGCGCAACGGAGCTGATGAAGCTCAATAAGAGCTTTATTGTTAAACGTTCAGCCAAAGGTCCGCGTGAGATGATGAAAGCGTTGGGCACCTTGTCTGCGTACATTAAACACTCTCTCGACACTGGTCACTCGATTTGGATTGCACAAAAAGAGGGCCGAGCGAAAGATGGGAATGATTTTACTGATCCTGCGATTTTAAAGATGTTTCATGTTGAAGGACGTAAACAGAAAATCGATTTTGCGGACTACATCCGCTCACTCAATATTGTCCCGGTCTCGATTTCTTACGAATATGATCCCTGTGATAGTGCTAAGGCTCTGGAACTGCATCAAAAAGAGACTCAAGGTGTTTATCAAAAAGGTGAGTTTGAAGATATCGAAAGTATCATTCAGGGTATTGTAGGCTATAAAGGCCGCGTCCATGTGGCATTTGGCGACGTAATTCAATCGGGTTGTGATAGTCCTGATGAGTTGGCGAGTACCATCGACGAGCAAATCCACCGTCACTACAAGTTGTTCCCAATTAACTTGCTGGCCTCTGGCGATGAAAGTGTCGAAGAAGGGGTTAAGCAGCGCTTAGCCGACAAATTGCAAGCGTTACCAGAGGGTGCGCAGCGCCACCTGATCGCCAGCTATGCCAATCCGGTGAAAAACCAGTAAGCGGCATTCGCGGTTCAATTAATAAGGGCACAGTAGTTTGAATACTGTGCCCTTTTTTCGGTCGGTTAGTGCTCACTCTAGGGAGCGACCGCACCGCCGAGGGTCAGATTGGTCGGCCAACGGCTAATGCGATTTCCACCAAGGAAGATGTTGCCATTGACGGTCATGGTGTCTGGGAATGTGGTGATGGCGGAGCCGCCAATATAGAGGTTTCCATCAACGATTAGACCTTCCGGCAGTTCGGTCAGTGGTGTGCGCATCACACTCAAATCGCCTTTAACGCGAAATCTAGGTGGCAAGCTTGCTAGAGGCGTGTCAGTAAAATTGAGAAATCCACCCACCTGAATGCCGGGAGGCCAACGAGTCACTTGTGACCCGAGGAGATTGGCATAGCCGCGTATTTTGACCCCAGGGGCGATTTTTTTCAGCCCGCTGTTTGAGGCATCCAAACTGCCTTCAATCTCTATCCCTTTCGGGATTTGTGTCATTTGAGTTTTGGCAATATTGAGATTGCCCTTGATCACAAGGCCATCAGGCAAAGAGGTGTAGGGCTTGTTGCGCAGATCCAAGTTTCCGTAATTATCAAGATGATTCAAAATACGGTAGGTGTCGAGTGGCTCCCCGACAGCGACACAGGAGGCGGCACTGAGCCAAAGCGCAACAAATTTAACGAGATACTTCATGTACACTCACGATGAACAGACGTGTGTTTAGTATCAGAGAGAGCGGGCTTAGGGTCAATTTTAAGCCAATAAAAAACGGGGATGGACCCCGCTTTTAACACATCAAAACACTCTATACGTTTGATTAGCGCGCGAGTGAACGTGTTTTGAGTTCAAAAATCAGTTTTTCAGCGCTCACTTCAAATTTGAAGTGTGCGGTCAGCTCTTTTGCGTCATCGGCGATAGGAGATACTTGATACTCCACGTTCTCAGACACTTGTTTCGCCAGTTCAAGATATTTGGCCAACTCAGCTTCAAGCAACGTTTTGTTCTCAGCGAAGATGGTCACTTGTGCAACATCGTCACCTTCTTTGATGATGAAGCCCATTTCGCCTGCACAGCCACACGCTTCGCATACTTGTTCTTGTTCAGTGCTCATAGTCACTATCCTCTTACAAAGTTTGTGGTCATTTTATCGGTTTATTTGAAGTGAATCCACACAAAAACCCATAATGCAGCATGACATACTATTTACTGTGCTACGCTGTAAGATGTCAGTGGGGCGCTTGATTGACTGTGAATGAATCCTATTATCAGTGTGATCTTTGTCAATTAATTGAGAAAATTAATGATAATTACTCACGCCGAATGTGCGCTCTCGGTTGTCAGTCGGGGGGATTTGTAAGATTATCGGCGGTCTTATTATATACAGAAGTAATGATGTCTTTGCATTTCATAAAAATGCCCTATGGCCTTTTATGAAAACTTAGCTTACGCCAGATCGTTAGATTTTGCGTTGCTCTGCATTAGCCACGACACGAAATGCGCTCGCGCGCTTTTCATTGCCAGGGTGTTATGCACCGTAAAGCTAACTCGTAGAGGTGTCATGTTTGATTCACTTTGATTTAGATGGATATACAAAGAGAAGAGCCTAAACATGCCTAAGCGTAGTAAAGAAGATACTGAAATCACCATTCAGAAAATAATGGATGCCGTCGTAGACCAACTGTTACGCCTCGGATATGACAAAATGTCATACACCACATTGAGCCAACAAACCGGCGTGTCGCGAACTGGGATCAGTCATCACTTCCCGAAAAAAACCGATTTTACCGCCGCTTTGGATGGTCGTATTTTCAAAATGTTTGTTGAACACTTGGATTTTGATCACTCATTACCTGAGTTTTCGGCCAGTTGGTTAACGGCGCTAGAAAATCCAGAATTTAAAGCGATTTTACGCCTGCTATTCCACCATGTGGTGACGTCGCACAACGCACCTGAATTTGCGTCAAATGGGATTGAGCGTCTATACAAAACCGTAGAAACTCAGTTTGGTGATGAGAGTGCGAAAGAGCTCGAGTGGTTGATGGGTAAATCGCTTGTCAGCATGACCGCTTAATCATCAAATCGGAAAAAATCTTAAACCGCGTCCTGTGAAGACAGAGCGCGGTTTTTCTTTTTTAGTATGTTAAACGCGAAGTGACGCTCGTGTAGAATCGTTTCTACGACTATTATTGTTGCGAGTTAGAAACGGTAGTGTCCGATTAGTTTGATAGCTGCGATTCATCGATTGACAAGCACTCCTCTGATGAGACATAGGAATTCTCTCTATATTAGTGTTTCATAATGCTCGCTTTGCTAACTATCTGTTACACTGAAAGTATTAAATCAATAACTAGTAATAGGTGCATGAATGTCTTTACCTGTTCTTATTTGTGATGATTCTGCCTTAGCCCGTAAACAGATGGCCCGTTCACTTCCTGCTTCGCTGAATGCCGAGATCAGTTTTGCGGTTCATGGCCTTGATGCATTAAAACAGCTTGAAGAGAACTCATTCAAACTGATGTTCCTCGATTTGACTATGCCTGAGCTGGACGGGTTTGGCACCCTAGATGAGATCCAAAAACGCAACATAGACATCCCGGTTGTGGTTGTGTCAGGGGACATTCAGCCGAAAGCGAAAGAGCGTGTGATGTCTTTGGGGGCGAGAGCCTTCATTCAAAAACCCATCAATCAAGACGCGTTGAAAGCGGTTCTACGAGATCTGGTAGAACCTCAGGCCAAGCCACAAATCGTGACCCCCGTGTCTCTGGAGCTGCCGGTTCTTCGCCGCCGTGACATCTACATGGAAGTAGCGAACGTGTCGATTGGTCGCGCCGCAGATGCGCTTGCGCGCCACTTTGATGTGTTTGTCCATTTGCCGCTGCCGAACGTCAACATTTTTGAAGTGAGTGAGTTGCACATGGCGCTCAGAGACTTGGCGGAAAATGATCAAGTCTCCGGTGTGTGTCAAGGGTTCAGTGGTGAGGGGATTGCGGGAGAAGCGCTGGTCTTGCTCAGTGACTCCAGTGTCTCCGATTTGAAAAAACTGATGAAAGTGCCTGCGGACAGTGAAGAGTTGGAAGAACTCGAACTCCTAATGGACGTCTCTAACATTCTCGTTGGGTCGTTTTTAAATGGTTTAGGCCAACAAGCTGAAGTCCGTTTTTTCCAAAGCTCTCCGGTGTTGCTGGGGCAGCATATTTCGATTGACTCCGTGATCGAGTCAACGACGGGATCTTTTAGCAAAACTATGACCTTTGAGGTGAGTTATAACATCGACGGTACATCGATTCGTTGTGATTTACTGTTTATGTTTGTCGATGAATCTCTGCCGCTACTCGACAATAAGCTGGCGTACTTGATGGAGGACTTTTGATGTTGAATCTTCCTGCTGAATTTGAGCAATTCCACTGGATGGTGGATATGGTACAAAACGTCGATTTGGGCTTAATCGTCATCGACCGTGAGCATAAGGTCCAAGTGTGGAATGGCTTTATGACCCATCACAGTGGCGTGCAATCTCATGATGCGATCGGCAAGTCTTTGTTTGAGCTGTTCCCTGAGATCCCTCAAGACTGGTTTAAACTCAAAACCAAGCCGGTCTACGACTTAGGCTGTCGCAGCTTTATTACGTGGCAGCAACGTCCTTATTTATTTAAGTGTCGTAACGTGCGTCCGGTGACGCAACAAGCCGATTTCATGTATCAGAATATCACCCTAAACCCAATGCGCACGCCAACCGGTGAGATTCGCTCGCTGTTTCTCTCGATTCAAGACGCCACGGCGGAAGCCCTTGTCTCAAAAAAGTGATCGATAAGGTCGCGATCTAGGCTGGGATTGTGCGACAGTGAGAGCACGATTCTAGCCAGTGAGTGACCTATGGATTCCACAACCCTACCACGGTGGCTTTACACTGCCGATCAAGTCAAACAAGGTGAAGTGCTGGCTGCCAAGCGAGCCAATATCACGCTTTATCAATTGATGGAGCGCGCAGGACGCGCGATTTTGACGCTTATTCAGCGCTTGTACCCTGACGACAAGTCGCTCACGATATTGTGTGGAACGGGCAATAATGGCGGCGATGGATTTGTGGTCGCTCGTCTTGCTCATCAAGCGGGGTATGACGTTACTCTCTGGCTCAGTGGCGATGAATCTAAACTACAAGGAGACGCTGAGACCGCGAAGCTCGCCTATGTGCGCTCGGGAGGCGAGATCCGTTATTTTAAAACTGAGCATCACGCCGAAGTGCTCAAGCGGGATCTGTTGCGCTCAGCGCTGATTGTCGATGCATTACTTGGCACCGGATTAAAAGGGTCGGTTCGTCAGCCGACGCAAGCCATCATCGACACGGTCTCAGAGACTCTCTCTCACACTCCCTGTCCAGTTGTCAGTGTCGATGTGCCTTCTGGTCTATGCGCCGACTCTGGCACTCGACTAGGAATTAAGGGCAAGTCACCATGCATAGCGGCCGACCACACTTTAACCTTTATTGGTATTAAGCGCGGACTGGTGACAGGGGAGGCGAGGGCCGTGGTTGGTCAACTCCACTTCGATGGTTTGGAGGTAGATGAGTACTTTTCGTCCCAAGTCCGCAGCAACACGGAGCGGTTGTCACAAACTGAGATGCAAGCACTTAAACCAGCGCGGCATGTTTTAGCACACAAAGGCGATCACGGGCGATTGCTGTGTGTGGGCGGCAACCAAGGCTATGGCGGTGCGATTCGTCTGTGCGCCCAGGCTGCGGTGCGAAGCGGTGCTGGTCTTGTTCGCGTTCTGTGTCACCCACAGAATGTCACCGCGCTTCAAGTCGCATGTCCTGAAGTGATGAGTGAAGGATGGCGAGAAGACTTAGCCATGATCAGTCGCCGTTTTGTAGGGCAAAAAGTGTTGGCTATTGGACCTGGCTTGGGTCAAGACGCTTGGTCTCACGCATTGTATGATCATACCGCGCAATATGAACAAGTTAAAGTTGTCGACGCCGACGGTTTAAATCGACTTGCCACTCAACCCAACTACGATGAACAGCGTGTCATTACCCCACATCCCGGCGAAGCGGCTAGATTGCTGGCTTGCTCGGTGGCAGAGGTGGAAGTGGATCGCTTTGCCGCTATCAAGGCTTTGCACCAACGATACGGCGGCACCGTCGTTCTCAAAGGGGCTGGGACACTCATTTATGATGGCGAGGTGACCTCTGTGTGTCTTGCGGGCAACCCGGGCATGGCGAGTGGTGGCATGGGCGACGTATTGACCGGGATTGTCGCGGCGTTATTGGCTCAAGGATTATCACTCAGCAACGCGGCAAAGCTTGGCGTCTATCTTCACAGCCTTGCGGCGGATAAGTTAGCACGGCGCGAAGGCCAGGTTGGTTTGCTCGCCAGTGATCTTATTGCTGAGGTGCGTTACCAGCTCAATCAATGATCCAAATCATCACTTTTTTGTGACATTGATTGTTATTTGAGTCAGTTACGTTAGAATGCTCGTTCGCTCCTGAGTTGTGCATCCGTATTTGCATATAAAAGGAGCTGAATTCTCGCCTTTGACGGCCATTATCCCGGCCGTGAAAGATACGTATGAATTGCAAGTGTTGCTTGGTGTGCAACACCACTGTAAAGGACAGTTAAATGCCTATTATTACTCTTCCTGACGGCAGTCAGCGTCAATTTGACAACCCTGTTTCTACTCTTGATGTCGCGCAATCTATCGGCCCTGGTCTGGCGAAAGCTACTATTGCGGGTCGTGTTGATGGTCAACGTGTCGATGCTTGTGATCTCATCGAAGCGGATGCAAGCCTTGAAATCATCACAGTAAAAGATGAAGTGGATGGTCTTGAAATCGTGCGTCACTCATGTGCGCACTTGTTAGGTCACGCGATCAAGCAGCTTTATCCGAACGCGAAGATGGCGATCGGTCCGACCATCGATAGTGGCTTCTACTACGACATCGACTTAGAAGAGTCATTGACGCAAGAAGATCTTGAAAAGATCGAAAAGCGCATGAAAGAACTGGCGAAAACCAAGTACCCAGTCATTAAGAAGAAAGTCAGTTGGCAGGAAGCACGTGATGCGTTTGAATCACGTGGTGAAACTTACAAGATGGAAATCTTGGATGAGAACGTCGCACGCGATGACCGTCCAGGCCTTTACCATCATGAAGAATACATCGATATGTGTCGTGGTCCTCACGTACCACATATGGGTTTTTGTCAGCACTTTACGCTACTGAATGTAGCGGGTGCTTACTGGCGTGGTAACAGCGACAACAAAATGTTGCAGCGTATTTATGGTACGGCTTTCCACGACAAGAAAGCGCTGAAAGCGCATCTAACGCGCTTAGAAGAAGCCGCCAAGCGTGACCACCGTAAAATCGGTAAGCAGTTGGACTTGTTCCACATGCAGCAAGAAGCACCGGGTATGGTGTTCTGGCACCACAATGGTTGGTCTATTTTCCGTGATTTGGAAGTGTTTGTTCGTGAAAAACTGACAGAGTACGACTACCAAGAAGTGAAAGGTCCATTGATGATGGATCGCGTACTTTGGGAGCGTTCAGGTCACTGGGATAAATACGCCGATGCGATGTTTACCACGTCGTCAGAAAACCGTGAATACGCCATCAAACCAATGAACTGCCCAGGTCACGTACAGATCTTTAACCAAGGTCTGAAATCTTACCGTGACTTGCCTCTGCGTATGGCGGAGTTTGGTTCTTGTCACCGTAATGAACCGTCAGGTGCCCTGCACGGTATCATGCGTGTGCGTGGTTTTACGCAAGATGACGCGCACATCTTCTGTACAGAGAGTCAAATCCAAGAGGAAGTGACGGGCTGTATTAAGATGGTCTACGACACATACCAGACGTTTGGCTTCGAGAACATCGTCGTTAAGCTCTCCACTCGTCCTGAAAAGCGAGTCGGATCAGATGAGATCTGGGATCAGTCGGAAGAAGCGTTGAAGCAATCTTTGCAATCGATGGACATTCCATACGAAATTCAAGAGGGCGAAGGCGCATTCTACGGTCCTAAGATCGAGTTCACTCTGTATGACTGTCTCGATCGTGCATGGCAATGTGGTACGGTGCAGCTAGACTTCAACTTACCTGGCCGTCTAGGTGCCTCTTATGTGGATGAGAACAACGAACGTCAAGTTCCTGTTATGATCCACCGTGCGATTTTGGGCTCGCTTGAGCGCTTTATTGGTATTCTCATCGAAGAGTACTTTGGCTTCTTCCCAACTTGGCTATCTCCTGAGCAAGCTGTTGTCATGAATATTACTGATAAGCAGTCTGATTACGCGAAGGAAGTGGCTCAAAAACTACAAAAAGTTGGAATTAGAGCAAAAGCAGACTTGAGAAATGAGAAGATTGGCTTTAAAATCCGCGAACATACTTTAAAGCGTGTACCATACATGCTGGTTTGTGGTGACCAAGAGATGGAAGCCGGCGAAATCGCAGTACGTACTCGTAAAGGTAAAGACCTCGGTAAATTTAAAGTGGATGACTTTATTGCATACATCCAAGACGAGATCTCTACCCGTAAGCTCAATCTGGAGGAATAAACTATTAAAGGCGGAAGACGCGGCCAAGTACCGGCCAAACAAAATGCTCATCGTTTAAACGGTGAAATTCGTGGCGTTCGTGAAGTTCGTTTGACGGGTGCTGATGGCGAATCAGTGGGTGTTGTTTCTATCCAAGAAGCAGTCGCAGCTGCTGAAGAAGCAGGTATGGATTTGGTTGAAATCAGTCCAAACGCTGAGCCACCAGTATGTCGTGTAATGGACTACGGTAAATTCCTCTTTGAGAAGAGCAAATCTGCTAAAGAGCAGAAGAAAAAGCAAAAACAGGTCCAGATTAAAGAAGTAAAATTCCGTCCTGGAACTGATATTGGAGACTATCAGGTAAAACTACGCAACCTGACGCGTTTCCTTGAAGAAGGCAACAAAGTGAAGGTAACAATTCGCTTCCGTGGCCGAGAAATGGCACACCAAGACATCGGTGTTGATGTTCTCAAGCGCTTGAAAGAAGACACAGTAGAATTTGCTGTTGTGGAATCTTTCCCAAGCAGAATTGAAGGGCGTCAGATGATCATGGTTCTTGCCCCTAAGAAGAAGTAATTAACGGCTTACAAGTAATTCAACCCCGCCGTTTACCTTACGGTCAAATGGCGGGGTTTTATTCGCCCTGATTACGTGTTTATTAAACTACTACAATGCGGAGTTATTCATCATGCCTAAGATGAAAACCAACAAAGGTGCTGCTAAGCGTTTCAAGAAAACTGCTGGTGGTATTAAGTACAAGCACGCTACAAAACGTCACATCCTGACTAAGCGTACTACTAAGAACAAGCGTCAACTACGTCCTAACGCAATCCTTCCACGTTGTGAAGTGGCTGCTGTTACCCGTATGTTGCCATACGCTTAATTCTTTTTAGTTTATTTATCGTTTAGTTTAGGAGAAGCATAATGCCTCGCGTAAAACGTGGTGTACAAGCTCGTGCACGTCATAAGAAAGTTCTAAAACAAGCTAAAGGTTACTACGGAGCACGTTCACGTGTTTACCGCGTAGCTTTCCAAGCAGTTACTAAAGCTGGTCAATACGCTTACCGTGACCGTCGCGCTAAGAAGCGTCAGTTCCGTCAACTATGGATCGCTCGTATCAACGCTGCATCTCGTCAAAATGGTCTATCTTACAGCCGTTTCATCAACGGTCTTAAGAAAGCATCTATCGAGATCGACCGTAAGATCCTTGCTGACATCGCGGTATTCGACAAATCTGCATTCGCAGTACTTGTTGAAAAAGCGAAAGCAGCTCTTTAATTAGAGTTCGCTGTTAGGATTAGGAAAAGGAGAGCTTAGGCTCTCCTTTTTTATTGCCTGTCTATCGGATGCGATCTTTTGGAACAAGGCAAAACAAAACGCAGGCAAATGCCTGCGTTTTGTTGTTTCAGAGAAAGGGCGCTACTAGCTATTATTGCTTTCGCGGTACTGATATTCATAGTCGACGTTCACTAGCGCTTTATAGGCAACTTGGCCGCGTTCAGAAGCGAACTCTTCGACGGTGACCGTCATATCTTCCACTTTGATAGTAGGTAGTAGAACGTTACTTTGATGGATAGGAAGTGTACGTTTTAACTCCGATGCATCCATGGCGCGCACTTCTTCCATCAGTTTAAAGCCCGCCTCGTAAGCCATCTGCTTACTTTGATAATCACCCGTCGTCAGTGAGCGATGTGATTGGGTGGTTTGCGTTGACGCCAACACAGAAGAACTTAGGATTAACGTTGAAAGTAGAATGAGTTTTTTCATCACGGAGACTCCTTATTGGTTACCGTTGATGTCTATGCTAGCGAGTGATCGATTTTGCGTCTGTCAAGGTAAGTAATTCTTATTACAGCTTGTGTAAAGAGTTTGGATACGATGCTGACGTTTGCGCAACCTAACGCTAACAATGTCAAACTTCTATGGGTTTTTGTGGTCGTATTACAGAAGTCGGTCATGGAGTGTTGAATAGAGGTGAAGGCCTTGACCGACCAATAGCAACTTTCAAGTTTGGTATTAATATTGCTTGGTTTATCACCACTGCCAGTTCGCAGTCGTGATAAACAGAATGGACATCAGCAGTGTGTTGCAAAGGAAACCGCAATGAAGAAATTTGGACTGGTGCTTTTGATCGCGATCGGTTTAGTGGGGTGCAGTACTAAGTTTGTGTACAACAATATGGATTGGTTGTTGGTACGTTATTTACAAGACTACGTTGAACTGGATGATGACCAAGAGTCCCTCGCAAGCGAGAAGATCGCCACCTTGAGCCAGTGGCACCGTGAGCAAGAGATCCCACATTATATTGAACATTTGGATGAGTTGATGGCGATTGAGCCAACCACGTTTACTGTCGATGATCTGATCTCTGAGCAGCAGAAGCTCGAGGCGCACACGACTCGTCTGGTCGCAAAAGTGACGCCAGAACTCTACGAACTGGCCAGCCAACTGTCTGACGAGCAAGTTGAAGAGCTCATGGACAATATCCGAGTAAAGCACACCCAGTACAAAAAACGTTACCAAGACCTTTCTGAAGAAGCGATTCGGCAACGATACAAAACGCGTATAGAAGAGAATATCGAAACTTGGGTCGGTGACTTAACCGATGAACAGCAACTGATGGTTGATCAATGGGTTGCGGACATGACACTGACCAACCAAGATTGGGTCGCGCATCAGACGCGTATGCGTGTTGAGCTCAATGCCTTACTTGCTGTACGTGTCGATCCTTCACTCTTCCAACCTAAACTGCAATCGTTGATGGATACGCCAGACAAGCTCTATAGCGCCGATTTAGAGCAAAAAATTGCATACAACCAGCAGCTGTCGAGACGTTACCTAGTGACCATTATCAACAGCATGACCCCTGATCAGACTGCGCACTATCGACAAGAAATCCAGGAGTGGAAGGAGATTGCACTGTCAATTCGATGAACATTAACAGCGGGAAATCAATACCTTGGTCTAAGTTAGCCAACGCACAGTTTCGTTGCTCTTTACTTGGGCTCGCCTCGAAAACTGGTTAGATTATGGGTTTTGCAGCGAAGGTTGGAGTGGTATGGATTGGGCAGTGTTGTTCGTCGCTGGCGTGTTGGGGGGAATACTCAATAGCGTCGCTGGGGGTGGCAGTTTTATCACTTTTCCTGCGCTGATGTTTGTTGGCGTGCCGCCAATTGTTGCAAACGCCACCAATACCTTTGCCGCTTGCGCGGGTTACCTCAGTGGCGCCTATGGATTTCGTGAAGACATCGCTTCTGAAAAAAAACAAATTATTCGAATTGTTCTGGGCAGTTTACTCGGCGGAGCGTTAGGTGCTTGGTTGTTATTGAGTGTCTCAGAGCAGCAGTTTCTTGGTGCAATTCCGTGGCTGCTGCTGTTTGCTACCTTGCTGTTTATTTATGGTCATCACATTAGCGCATGGGCGTCACGTCTGGCGACACATCCGACTCGAGAAGTTCGACTTAAAAGCGTCATCTTGACACTGTTTTTGGTTTTCGTCGCGGCGTATGGCGGTTTCTTCAATGCAGGGCTTGGCGTGATTGTATTGAGCTACCTTGTGTTAGCAGGCTATCAAAATATTAATCAAATGAACGGTCTTAAACTGCTGATTTCCTCGGCGGTCTCTTTGGTGGCGATCGTTATTTTTGTCGCTGAAGGGGCAATAGACTGGCCACGTGGTATAGCGGTCATGATGGGTACACTAAGCGGCGGGTATTTGGCGGCACGTGTGTCTAGGCGAGTAGCGCAGCAAACAGTGAAGCGTTTCGTTGCGTTGTCTAGCTTGGTCATGACGGTGTACTTCTATATTGATGTATATTGGCCTATCGACGAGTGGTGATGCGCTTTGTGCTGTGCTGACTGCCATGATCACATCTAAAGCTAATTTGAGCTTGTTTTAGGTTAATTTATCTCCTTTTCTGCCACTCTCTAACTGTACTCATGACGGAGCATCTGTCACCGATATCACCCAGTTTTCCCATTTCTTTCCAGTGATAGGAGGCGTTATGAGTAGAAAACTAGGTCGCGTGATGTCGAGCAGCCGTATGATCTGTTTTGTGGCTTTTCTAGCAGCGGTATTTGCATGGATTTTGAGTATGCCGGCGCTGTTTACGGTGTCACTTTTAGCGCTGGTGGCTAGTGGAGTACTGTATTGGGATGACGTGAAGAAAGCGCGTCAATCCTCAAAAAGATCACTCTAGCATTGCTCAAGTGGCCAGATGAAAATGGGCACATGCGAGTGTGCCCAGTGTAACGTCGGATGGCTTTACCTAGAAGAACCCAAGTGGATTCACGTCATAGCTGATGAGTAAGTTTTTGGTGTTTTGATAGTGATCCAACATCATTTTGTGCGTCTCTCGCCCGATGCCTGATTTCTTGTAGCCTCCAAAGGCGGCGTGGGCAGGGTAGGCATGGTAGCAGTTTATCCACACTCGGCCAGCTTCGATGTGACGCCCCATACGATAGGCAAGGTTGGCATCACGTGTCCACACGCCAGCCCCCAAGCCGTAGTCCGTATCGTTGGCTATCGCGAGCGCTTCTGCTTCATCCTTGAACTTGGTGATCGCAATGACAGGACCGAAAATTTCCTCCTGGAAGACACGCATTTTATTGTTGCCTTCAAGGAGTGTTGGTTGGATATAGTAGCCAGAGGCAATGTCGTCACTTTGTGGGGCCACTTCTCCGCCGAACACCACATTTGCCCCCTCTTGGCGGCCAATTTCCAAATAGCTCAGAATCTTGTCAAATTGCTCTTGAGAGGCCTGCGCTCCGACTTGTGTGTCCGTATCAAGTGGGTTGCCTTGTTGAATGCTCTTTGCTCGCTCTGCGACTTTGGCAATGAACTGGTCATACACGGCTTCGTGCACCAAGACACGAGAAGGGCAAGTACAGACTTCGCCCTGATTGAAGAAAGCGAGCAATGTGCCTTCTATACATTTATTTAGGTACTCATCTTCGTGTTCAAAGATGTCAGGGAAGTAAATATTGGGCGATTTACCGCCCAGCTCAACGGTGGACGGTATCAAGTTATCCGCGGCGCATTTGAGGATGTGGTTACCGACTTCTGTTGACCCCGTAAAGGCCAGTTTGGCGATTCGGTTACTGGTAGCAAGTGCTTGACCTGCTTCATTGCCGAAGCCGTTGACAACATTAATGACTCCCGCTGGGATTAAGTCACCAATTTTTTCCATCAAGAGCAAGATGGACGTGGGTGTTTGTTCGGCCGGCTTTAATACCACACAGCAGCCCGCGGCAAGCGCTGGCGCAAGTTTCCACGCCGCCATGAGCATGGGGAAGTTCCATGGGATGATTTGACCAACAACACCAATCGGCTCAGGAAAGTGATAGCTTGCGGTTGTGGCATCCAGTTCGGCGGCGCTGCCTTCTTGTGCTCGGATACAGCCAGCGAAATAGCGGAAGTGGTCGACAACTAACGGTAGATCAGCGGCCAGCGTTTCACGTACCGGTTTTCCGTTCTCCCAAGTCTCGGCCACCGCCAGTTCTTCAAGGTTGGCCTCGATGCGATCTGCGATTTTAAGCAGGATGTTGGCGCGTTCAGTGACGCTCGTGGATGCCCATGCCGAGCGAACGTGGTGCGCCGCGTCGAGTGCGAGTTCGATATCTTCGGCTGATGAACGTGCGACTTGGCAATACACTTTGCCATTGACGGGAGAGACGTTGTCAAAGTATTCGCCGCTGACTGGTTTCACCCATTCTCCTCCGATGTAGTTGTCGTAGTGAGACTTGAAGTTCGTAAGTGAGCCTTGAGTTCCGGGTTGAGCATAGATCATGTGAAGTCCTTTTGTTTCTCGTTCAGATTACTGGTAGCGCTGGGCGCTATCGTTATTGTTCTGGGTAGATTGTTCATGTGTATCAAATCGGCGAAGGTACTGATCTTCGAATCTATCGCACGGTGTTTTAAACACATGGACAAGAAATACTTAGGCAAATCACAGACCAAGTGTTAAAAACTTGTTGTAAATATGTTGTCGAGCTAGAGTTTCCAATAATGTAACGGTGTTATGGGTGCGAGTTTTTTGCGCTTTGGAAAGCGGGCAGGAATGTTCAGCTGTTCCAAATTGACACATCTGATTGTTGACTATTGGAGCAGGTATGCAGCTGCGATCGATGAACACGCAAGACTGGTTGGCTTCTTCTTGGACACGCAGTAGCCATGCGGGTCTAAGAGAAGTGAGGAAGCCAGAAGACATTACGTTAAGCAAAGCGAAATTGGATGAACGTCGCTTTCAATGTCGTGAGGTCATTGAGGCGGTGGAAACCAGTGCGCTTCCTCTGTTCAATCAAGTGATGGCACGCACAGACAGTCGCTTGATCTTGACCGATCCACAGGGCGTAATTCTAGCGACTTGGGGACAAGATAAATTTCGCGATAAATTAGCGGCCATTTCACTCGGTACAGGTTCGTGTTGGTTGGAGCATGTTAAGGGAACCAACGCCATCGGTACTGCGCTCCATGAACGTCGCGCGCTCACCATCGTTGGGGAGCAACATTACATCAAACATCACCGATTCATCAGTTGTTCGGCGAGCCCACTCTTCAATCATCAAGGTACCTTGGTTGGTATCTTGGATGTCACTAGTGAGCAGAAAACCCACGATGCCACCGAGCAGTTACTGGTGCAAAATATGGTTCAGATGGTGGAAAACCGATTGCTAGCCTCTGTACCTGACGGCGCTGTGCAACTCAACTTAGCCACAGACTCTTCCTTCCTCAGGTCTGGCTGGCAAGGCATAGTGATTGCTGATGAGCGAGGTAAGGTCTTGGCCCACAACCCAGTGGCTTCACAGCTAATACGTCACTCTGGTTTAATTGGCATGTCGGTTGAGCAAGTACTTGAGCAATCACAACGCCAGCAAGGCTTAATTGTGCAACAGACGGCGCTTGGCCGCCAAACTCGGCGTAGGAAGCGCTTCAACACGGACAATTCACTTCATTATGGCGACTCTTTGGTTGAGCAGGCTTGGCAGCAAGCGAGTCGTTTATATGGCAAAGACATCAGTTTGCTAGTGCTTGGTGAGACTGGCGTGGGTAAGGGGGAGTTTGTCAAAGCGTTGCATGCTAGCAGCGTTCGGTGTAAAGCACCTTTGGTCACTGTAAATTGCGGTGCCCTCGCAAAGGAGCTCATCGAGTCTGAGCTGTTTGGTCACGCGTCGGGCGCTTTTACAGGGGCGAACAGCAAGGGCTACATCGGCAAGGTTCGGCAAGCGGACAAAGGCTGTCTGTTTTTAGATGAAATTGGCGAGATGCCTTATGAAAGTCAAAGCCGCCTGTTAACGGTATTGCAAGACAAGGTGGTTACACCTGTTGGCAGTGGAGAGAGTCACAAAGTCGATGTCCAAATTATCGCCGCTACCCATCAAGATTTAGCCAAGCTCGTTGAGCAAGGGCAGTTTCGGCAGGATCTGTACTATCGACTCAATGGGTTAATCATCACTTTACCGCCACTTCGAGCTCGACACGACCGACGTGAGTTAATTCAAACGCTGCACCAGAAGCATACCCAACGGGATAACCAGCAGCTAAGCGCAAGGCTACTTGACACACTGGATGGTTATTCGTGGCCGGGAAATTTACGAGAGTTAGACAACCTACTCAAGGTGACCGCGCTTCTTAATCCGGATGAAGAGTGGCTGAGTATTGAGCATCTGCCTAGCCACTTAGCTCATGCAATGGTGTCTGAGTCTGAGAGTTGCGATGACGAGAGACAAGATTTGCAAACTGCTGTGAATAGCGCATTGCTCAATGCTTATCAAGCGTCAAAAGGTAACATCAGCCAAGTGGCGCGCAGTTTAGGTGTGAGTCGAAATACCGTTTATCGTAAGCTGAAGTTGTTGGGATTGTTAGAGTAAAAAATAAGAGCGCCGAATGGCGCTCTTACGTTTTTTTAGCCTTGTAGCCCGCCTTGTTGTTGGGCTTGTTTTACTAGTGCCTGACGCTCAGTCTCTTTATCAGAAATTACTCTATTATCCTTGTTATTTGCTTGTTCAACATCCGATGGAACAAATACAAAGAGTTTGTTAATAGTCATAATTGAGCCCTACTAAGTAAATATTGCCACTCCAATTTAGGTGAGTGGTCAAGGTGTGACATCATCCACACTTTTTTAATTATAGGCGTAGATGAGGGGATGAGATCACCCAACCTCATCTATCAACGGGATGAGCCAACAAAAAAAAGGCGCTTTCGCGCCCGATTCAATGGTTGCGCTACAGGTTACACATCGTAAGTGGTCGATGCGGTATCACCGCCTGTACCTGTCCAGTTAGTGTGGAAGAATTCACCACGCTCACGGTCGATACGCTCGTAAGTGTGCGCACCGAAGTAATCACGCTGAGCTTGCAGCAGGTTCGCTGGTAGACGAGCCGTTGTGTAACCGTCTAGGAAAGATAGCGCAGAAATCGTACATGGCATTGGGATGCCTGACTCTAGAGATTTCGCTGCCACTTTACGCCATGCCGTTAGGCTGCTTTGTAGGATGTTTTTGAAGTACTCGTCAGAACCTAGGAATGCAATGTCTGGGTTCGCTTCGTACGCATCTCGGATGTTGCCTAGGAATGCAGAGCGGATGATACAACCACCACGCCACATTAATGCCACGTTTCCGTAGTTAAGATCCCAGCCGTTTTCGTTTGATGCTTCGCGCATTAGCATGAAGCCTTGAGCGTAAGAGATGATCTTAGACGCTAGTAGCGCTTGACGAAGTGCGTCAACCCACTCTTGCTTATCACCTTCAACCGGCGTGATTGTCTTGCCGAATAGCTTCTCAGCTTCAACACGCTGGTCTTTTAGTGCAGATAGACAGCGAGAAAATACTGACTCAGAGATAAGTGTCAGTGGAATACCTAGGTCTAGGGCATTGATACCTGTCCACTTACCCGTACCTTTTTGGCCTGCTGTGTCTAGGATCTTCTCAACGAGAGGCTCACCGTCTTCATCTTTGTAGCCAAGGATGTCAGCCGTGATTTCAACCAGGTAGCTGTCGAGCTCAGTCTTGTTCCAATCTGCAAACACCGCTTGCATCTCGTCAGCAGACATACCAAGACCGTCTTTCATGAACTGGTAAGCTTCAGTGATAAGCTGCATGTCGCCGTATTCGATGCCGTTGTGTACCATCTTAACGAAGTGACCAGCACCGTCGTTACCAACCCAATCACAACAAGGTTCACCAGCGTCAGTTTTTGCAGAGATACCTTGGAAGATAGGCTTAACTGCTTCCCAAGCTTCCGCAGCGCCACCAGGCATGATTGAAGGACCGAAACGCGCGCCTTCTTCACCGCCAGATACACCAGTACCGATGAAGTGAATGCCTTGCTCACGGCAGTGCGCTACGCGGCGGTTAGTGTCTGGGTAGTTAGTGTTACCACCATCGATGATGATGTCGCCTTCGTCTAGAAGTGGGATTAGGTTGTCGATGAAAGTGTCAACAACGTCACCAGCACGAACCATCAGCATCACTTTACGTGGCGTTTCGAGTTTCTCAACCAACTCTTCAAGTGAGTAAGCACCGATAATGTTGGTACCCTTCGCTGGGCCTTCTAGAAACTCGTCTACTTTCGCAGCAGTACGGTTGTGAGCCACCACTTTAAAGCCGTGGTCGTTCATGTTGAGGATAAGGTTTTGACCCATTACCGCTAGGCCAATAACACCGATATCACCTTTCATTATTTCTCTCCAATATGTTCTCGTTGGACGAGCAACCGCGTTATGCGATTTTCGCCGCTGCGTCAGAATCTAAGTACCACTCCGTCTCACCCGCTTTCGACTGAATTTTCGCCGCGGGGTAAGGCAGTTCGCTTGCTGGAGTGGTGTGAATTTCGTGCACGATATCAACTTTACCTGAGCCAAGAACGAGGTAGCTGATTCGTTTTGCTGCTTCTAGCACTTTAGCGGTTTTTGACACGCGTAGTTGGCCAGATTCAGGATGAGAAGCGACAACAGACAAGTTCTCATCCGCATAGTTGGTTTGACCCGGGAATAAAGAGGCAGTGTGGCCGTCGGCGCCAACACCCAATAGAATCCAATCAAACACGGGCGTACCGTGTTCACACTGGATAACCTCTGCCATCTCGTTGGCAAAGCGCAGCGCTTCCTGCTCGGCGTCATTTTCGCCGCGAATACGGTGGATGTTTTCAGCAGGTAGGTTCACTTTGCTAAATAGCAAAGCATTTGCTTCACCGTAGTTGCTTTCCGCGTCATCCGGTGCAACGCA
>NZ_JCBDGG010000049.1:0-90648 GCF_059833835.1 Vibrio sp. R15-SG3-ISO1B
GGTCTTGTCGCATTAGGCTTTACGATGTCAGTCTTAACGTCAGCACTGACACCGAACTATGCACTGGCAGAGCAGGTGTCGTTTAACGATCCCGCAATCAAAGCCAGCTACGTCAAGTTTGATTCACCGAATGGTCACGGTGAAGGGCAAGGGTATTTGGTCGTGCCACGAGAGTTGGTAGGCACCGCGCCTGTCGTACTGGTTGTGCATGAAAACCGTGGGCTTAACCCTTACATTGAAGACGTCGCGCGAAGATTAGCCGCGAAAGGTTTTATCGCCTTTGCCCCCGATGCACTCTATCCGTTGGGCGGTTATCCAGGAAATGACGATGAAGGCCGCGCGATGCAAAAGAGTCTAGAAAGAGAGAAGATTGAAGCGGACTTCCTAGCCGCTGCGAGCTTTTTGAAATCGCATGAGCTAAGTAACGGAAAATTAGGGGCGGTCGGTTTTTGTTTTGGCGGCTACATAGTCAATATGCTGGCTGCGACCATTCCTGAGCAGTTGGATGCAGGGGTGCCTTTTTATGGTACACCTGCAGCGGAATCTTTGATCCCGAAGGTGAAAGGGCCGTTGATGATTCAGTTCGCGGGTCTTGATGAGCGTGTCAACGCCACTTGGCCGGAGTACGAGAAAGCGCTTAAGGCCAATGGGGCGAACTATCAAGCCTACGTTTACGAGGGCGTGAATCACGGATTTCACAATGACTCCACCGGACGTTACGCCGAAAAAGAGGCCGAGCTTGCTTGGCAGCGAACATTGGAATTTTTTGAGCAACATCTTAAAGCGTAAAGAGCACACAAAAACGCCGTCACAGGGTAAACCCTGTGACGGCGTTTCATTTTACGTGAGTACTATCTACAGGTATCGACTTCTCAGGTGATTTTGGAAGAACTGAGCGTTCAACACTTCGCTTGTTGCCGATTTAACCAGCTCATCGGTTGTCAGTAAGCTGCCCTTGCTCCAGATGTTATCGCCCAGCCAAGCAAAAATAGGCGTGAGATCACCAGAGTGAATAGCTTCATCCACATCCACGGTTTTCTTCATCGCTGCCATAAACTGCGCCGCGTACATGGCCCCTAAGGTGTATGATGGGAAGTAGCCGAAGGCGCCATCCGTCCAGTGAATGTCTTGCATGCAGCCATTTTTGAAATTACCGGCGGTAGAGAGACCGAGATACTGGCGCATTTTGGTGTCCCAGAGCTCGGGAACATCTTGGTGGGAAATATCACCATTGATCAAATCACGCTCGATCTCATAGCGTAAAATGACGTGAGCCGGATAGGTGAGCTCGTCGGCATCAACACGGATAAAGTCTTTTTTGACGCGAGTATAAAGCTTTTGAAAGTTCGCTTGACTAAAAAGCGACGTATCGTGTCCGGAGAAGTGTTGGGTGGCAAGTCGCGATAGATGGGCAATAAACGCATCACTGCGGCCCACTTGCATTTCGAAAAACAGTGATTGAGACTCATGAATACCCATTGAGCGAGCTTCGCCTGACGGCAATCCTGCTAGTGCTTTGGGTAAACCTTGCTCATAACGGGCGTGGCCTGTCTCGTGAACGATGCCCATGAGCGATTGTACAAATTCGTTTTCATCGTAGCGGGTGGTAATTCGCACATCTTGCGGTACGCCACCACAAAAAGGGTGGACGCTCTCATCCAATCGGCCATGATCGAAATCGAATTGCAGTAGTTTCATCACATCCAGCCCGAGCGCTTTTTGTTGCTCGGTGGGAAAATGGCCTGTTGGGGTGAGGTAGTGCTCAGAAGACTGCTTTTCGATCACCTCATCGATCAAGGCAGGTAGCCAGCTTTTTACGTCGGCAAACAGCGTATCGAGTGACGCTGACGTGGTGTCCGGCTCGTAAATGTCGAGCATCGCATCATACGGTGTCGATCCGTTGGCATCGGCACGAATTTGCGCCTCTTCTTTCGAAAGTTTAACGACTTCTGCCCAGTTTTTCTCAAACCCGATCCAGTCGTTTTGGCCACGCTGGGTACGCCAAGCGTGTTCACATTTCGAGCCCGCTAGGGATTTGGCTTGTACCAGTGCTTCAGGCAGCAAATTGGCTTGTTGCCACTGGCGTTTAAGCTCTCGCAGTGTGGCGCTCTCTTCAACGCTGAGCGTTTCTGTTTCTGCTTCGGCAAACCAATCCGCGAGCTGTGGCTGGGTATGCAATTGATGAATATGCACGGATAGCTCGGCCATTGCCTCTGAGCGAGCTTGATTCCCTCCGCTCGGCATCACTGCCGCTTGGTCCCATCCACAGATGGCCGCTAAGTGATTAAAACGAGAAATTTTTTGGGAATGCTGTTTGAGTTTGTCGAATGCGCTCATGACCACACCTTAGGTGACTGGGAAAACCAAAATCTTAACAACCTCCTCAGGATTGACCAAGGGGTTTGCGTTCAATAATTGCAGCAAGAAGCATAATCATTGCCTATTTTGACGGCCTTGCTATAAGATGGCGATCTTTCCTGAGATGACCTGGTTATATCTCGCGCTGACTGGAGCCTTTGCTCCCCAATAATAAGGACCTGCAATGATCAACAATATGGAAGCGTTTTTGGTCGCCATCACCATTTTGACGTTAACCCCCGGACTCGATACTGCGCTTGTGATTCGTAACTCGTCGCGTGGCGGCTTTTCCGATGGTGTATTAACCAGTTTGGGGATTTGCTCGGGCTTGTTTGTCCATGCCACCTTTTCTGCGATTGGTATCTCGGCGGTCTTGGCGCAATCGGCTGAGCTATTTAGTGCGGTGAAAATGGTCGGCGCGGCCTATTTGATTTGGCTAGGTGTAATGTCCATTAAGGGGCTGTTCAATGGCCAATTGGATGCGGGGATCGCGGTGCAAACGGTGGCGCACACCAAAGCCACGGCGTGGCGCTCACTGCGAGAAGGCTTCTTGTCGAACGTGCTGAACCCTAAAACGGCGGTGTTTTATCTGGCGTTTTTACCTCAGTTCATCAATCCAGAGGGTTCTGCGTTTGTGCAGTCATGTGTGATGGCTGCGATCCATTTTGTGATTGCGATGGTATGGCAGTGTGGACTGGCGGGCGTGCTGACTCGGGCTAAATCTCTGCTTCGCAGTGCGCGTTTTAATCGCTGGATGGAAGGGACCACCGGCGCGGTTCTTATTGCGCTTGGTGTTAAACTGATGATTGAAAAACCGCAGATTTAAAGAGAGTTTAATCTATACACAATGTATTAGAAATCACAGCGGATTAGAAATGAAAAAGCCCGCGCTTGCTAGAGCGCGGGCTTTTTGATCACGTCACCTTACACGGTCGTCTTACGCGGTGGTTTTGGCACTGCTACCCACCGACAGCGCAGCAAAGTACAGTTTAGTCTCTTCGACCACAATGTGGCGCAACGCAATCAAGCCGATAAGGTTAGGAATGGCCATGAGTCCGTTGACGATGTCGGCGATGATCCAAATCATATCGAGGTGAAGGAACGCACCAGAAGCGACCAGAGCGACAAAGATGACTTTGTAAGGCAGTACAGCCTTAGTACCTAGTAAGAACACAACGCAACGTTCGCCGTAGTAGTTCCAGCCCAAAATAGTCGTAAAGGCGAAGAAAATCAGGCCAATGGAGACGAGCAATGGACCTAGCGTGTCGGCGTTAAGTCCGACGGCAAAGGCGTGAGTGGTCATGGCCGCACCAGCAAAATCACTTTGCCATGCGCCAGTCAGGATCAAGGCAAGGCCCGTCATAGTACAGATGATGATGGTGTCAAAGAAGGTGCCGGTCATCGAGATCAGACCTTGCTTGACGCAAGAGTCGGTCTTCGCTGCGGCCGCTGCCATCGGTGCGCTACCCAGGCCAGATTCATTCGAGAACACGCCGCGGGCAATCCCAGATTGAATCGCCAGCATAATGCTTGCCCCTAGGAAGCCGCCTGTCGCTGCGGTTGGTGTAAAGGCAGAGACGACTACCAATTCAACGGCAGCGAAAAGCTGATCAGAATTCATGATGATGACACTCAAACACGCCATCACATAGAACAGCGCCATCATAGGCACCACTTTTCCTGCGACTTTCGCAATCGACTGAATGCCACCTAGCGTTACAAAAGCGACCAATAGCGTCAGTACGACCGCCGAGACCTCACGGGATACGCCAAACGAGATTTCAGAAGCATCCAAAATGGCGTTAACCTGCGGGAAGGTACCGATACCAAAACAGGCGACACCGAGGGCGAAAATGGCAAATAGCACGGCTAAGGTTTTAGAACCGACACCATATTGCAAGTAGTACATCGGTCCGCCGACCATTTGACCTTTATCATCCACTTTGCGGTATTTCACTGCGAGTAGACACTCAGCGTACTTGGTGGCCATGCCAAATAGGGCCGCCAACCACATCCAAAATAGTGCGCCGGGACCACCCAGTTTGATGGCGGTGGCGACACCAACGATGTTGCCCGTACCTATGGTGGCGGACAGGGCGGTACAAAGCGCAGCAAAGCTGGAAATATCCCCTTGCTTGCCGGAGTCTGATTTGCTGAACACCATTTTCAGTGCCGTGGGAAGGTGTCTAAACTGGAGCAAGCCTAAACGAAAAGTAAAATAGACACCGGTACCCACCAACAAAATCAGCAGGGGCGGTCCCCAAACGAAATTGTCGATAGTGATCAGTAAAGATTGTAGGTTATTCATGGGTTCCCCTTAAATTGATAATGCTTAAATAAGGAGAAGAGGGAAAAGCCGAGATCGATGATCTCAAAAACGATAGACAGGAAGCTACCGAATAACGGGTCTTTTCACTCCTCTGTCCTTTTGCCTGAGAGTTTCACCTAAAAATAGGCTTGCTCCTTCGGCGACCACTTTCTACAACAAGGTAGAGCGGTTCTCTCCAGAGGTTCCTCCAACTACAGTCCTCGCTACCTAAGTAGCACCTGAAATAGTTAATTCTTCGGCGGGTTATCTTAACTAAATGTTAAAATTTAGTTATTAACCACTCTCCTGCAGTCTTCGTCGGAACAATTGCTCAATGCGTTGAGCAAAAGATGGTCAATAGTTCTGTGCTATTAACGCGAGAACTGTAACACTTTTTTTTGTGAGATCAAGCGTGTTTTTGCACTTGTGATCGTTTTAAGAGGGGAGGGCGCGGAAAACGCTGAAAGTATGGTGAATTGAGGGGAAAAAAATAGCGCTCAACTGCGCTATTTTTGAACAATCAAAGATGAAAGCTTAGAAGTAGTTGGCGTCTACCAGCTCGCCGATCTCCACGTTGGTCACTTCTTCGCGTTTTTCTAGCCACGCGCCAACCAAAGCTTGCTGCTCAGCCGTCGCATTGCCGTAGCGGGCCACACTGCATAGGAAACCGTCAAATGTCTCAAGGCCACCGCCACCGAAGCACAAACCAAGGCTGTCGATGTAGTCAATAAAATCATCCACAAAGTGGTCGTAGCGGTCGAAATCTTGAATGTTGGTTTCACAACGAATCTCGAAACCCAGCACGGCAAATTCGCCGAGGAACAATTTCTTTTGAATACGACGTTTTTTCTTCTCTAACTGATACGGTTTCATGTTTATCTCCCATTTGGTGTCGCGCTCTTTATACCCCAAAAGTGCAGCTTGCCCAAATGAATCACTCATAAAAGGTATTAAGCGCGGATAATTTGCGCACTCACCTAAGTAAACAGAATAAAACTACCGGACGCTGACCAAAAGGCGCGAAAAAATGGTATAAATGAAAAGGTTATCAAGTTGCCCCCAAGCATGTGGGTACAGCTAAGGAGAGGCTATGACAAGATTGTTAGCGATTGCCTTTTTGGTCGCATTGGCATTTGTGTTGATCCGCTATCGCACGAGCGAAAAACTGCAAAAAGCAGTGGTGGTGACGTTGATTTCAGGGTTTTTAATTTATACCGTGACACTCGTGATCACCGAGTTGATTCGCTAGTGGAGCAGGAGTCATACGTGAATAAACAGACAGACGTAGATAATGATGATGTGGTCGTTATCGAACAACGCGACAAGCGAACCTACCTCTATATTGCTATAGCAGGTGTATTGGGTATCGCACTAGGAGCATTAATTGGCTCGAGCGTGACGGCGTCAAAGTGGCAACAGACATACCACGCGTTGGAATCGCAGTATCAAACGCTGGTGTCAGACAAAAAACAGCTCGTGGTGACGGTGGAAGAAAAAGTCGCCAACGTTGACGTTGAAGTGCAGCAAAAGCTGGAGCAAGCGATTGAAGAGCAAAAAGCGCAGTACGAGGCATCAATCGCTCAGCTTGAATCGCAAGTGGCGGAGCTGGAAAAGGTCAACCTGTCCCTAGAGCAACAAGTCGGCGAGCAGAAATCACAGTTAGCGGATGTCGCGGGTGAAAATGCGCAGCTTAATCGCCAAGCCGATATGCAGGCAACCATGTTTGAGCGTTCGCGTGAGCTCTTCCAACAAGAACTGAGAGTCAAACAAGAATTAGCCGCATTGCAAAAAGAGCGCGACGAGTTGGAGCCTAAGCTAGCCTCACTGAAGAAAGCGTGTGACACCTTTCTAGAAGGCACCTCTTGGGAAGCGAAATCGGATGCGTGCGACAAACAAGATGCCGCCAATTCTCGTTTGAGCCAAATCAACCAGATGATTCGTGTCCATCAAATGGATCTTGAAGAGATGAAAGCGATGGCAGAACAGCTCGGGCTGTAAAGTTATCCCTACATTCATGTAAAGAGGAAGCGGTGAACCCCTTCCTCTTTTTTGTATCTGCTTGTTCGACAAAGGTATTGGATTGACGAAAAAGTGTGGAAATTATGCAACAAAGTCGCTATAAATTTTAAATCACCCACGGATTAGGGATGGCAGTGCAAGAGAATTTATTCAATCGGTCGATCGGAATGGCGATTCAAGTGGCCTATGTTCTCTCTATTGTCCTGATTTCTCGCACCCTGCTGCTCGAACACGAGATGGGCAGAGCGGCGTATTTACTCTTTCCCCCCTTAATGATTTATGCTTTGTTCACTCAATCTGAGCAGCGTAAGCGTATCTGCGCGCTGTTAGCGGCGAGCCTGATTTTTATCGGTGGGCTGATTGAGCCGTTAGAGATGGATGCCATCGAAAAGAGCTTCATTTTACTGCCACTCTGTTTCATCGTCCTATTTCCCGGGTCGTTTTGGCCTCTGGCTATCGCGGCATTACTGATTGTCAGCTATCTTCACAGCCTAGATCCCGATGACTTTGACGAGTTTATCGAAGACGCCATAGATGTGGGCGCGATCACCGTGTTCGCTACCCTGATGACGTATTACATCAAGAAAACCCAACAACAAACGCTGGCCTTTAAAAAAGACAGCTTCACCGATTACTTGACCAAGCTGCCCAATATTAATGCCTTCTATGCGGCGGTATCGGCCATGAACGAGAGTAATGCACACTGTTTTGGGGTATTGCAGATTGGTCTGCACAATTTCAAAAGCGTCAATGACAAATTGGGCTATCGCAATGGTGATGAGCTACTGCAATCTTTCGCCAGCCACATCAGTGGGTTAATAGAAAACCAAGCCCAAATGTATCGCATTGCAGGCGATGAGTTTGTCGTGCTGGTGGAAAATGTCCATGTAGAGCGAAAGCTGCAAACCGTGCTAGACACCATTCTTACCAAACACAGCAAGCTGTTTGTAGTCGGCGACACGACCTATCGGCTGAATTTTTGTGTGGGGGTTGCACTGGCCAAGCACGCGAATGGTGTGGTGAGTCTGTGGGGGAAAAATGCGAATTTGGCACTCTATCGCGCGCTATCCCAAGGGCCCGGCTCCATCGTTTGGTACGATGACCAACTGCTCGATGAGACGATTCGTCAGCATCAGTTGGAGTCGGAGATGAAGCAGAGCCTGCAATTGGGCCATTTCGTTCTGCATTATCAGCCTAAGGTCTCTATGATCAGCGATCGCGTGGTTGGAGCCGAAGCGCTGATTCGTTGGTCACACCCCCAGCTTGGTATGATTTCGCCGTTCGAATTTATCCCGATTGCAGAACGAACTGGGTTTATCGTGCCTCTTGGCCGTTGGGTGATTACGCAAAGCATTAAGCAGGTGAAAGCTTGGCATGACTCTGGGCTACCGATCCTTGTGTCGATTAATGTCTCTACCGTTCAGTTTGCCCATGATGACGTTGCCAGTTTTATCATCGACGCGCTTGATAACGCCCAGTTGCCTGGAGAGGCGCTGGAAATTGAAATCACAGAATCGACCTTAATGAGAGAGCCCGAATATGTGGTGGAAGCGTGTGAACGTCTGCGAGAGCGAGGGATGTCGGTGGCCATTGATGACTTCGGGATTGAATACTCGTCGCTCAACTACTTGAAGCGTTTGCCCATTGATGTACTTAAAATCGATAAGTCATTTGTTGATGATTGCACCACTGACATCACCGATCACATGTTGGTGCGAACCATTATTCAGATGGGGCAAAACCTAGGCAAATCGGTCGTGGCAGAAGGTGTTGAGACCTCTGAGCAATTATCTCTACTGTTTAATGAAGGGTGTGATGAGTATCAAGGCTACTTTTTCTCAAAACCGCTGGACGCACAGGCCTTTTACGATAAAGTGACCCAATCCAACACCCACTGATCTCTGTTATGACTCTTCAAGCTGACCTTGTGACACTCGCACTGCCCTCATTGGTGCAAAAACTGGGCAGAGAGAAGTGTCAAAACCTCAAACGACTCGCGCAGCAGCACCACTGTGTGTTGAGCCGTGTTAGGCGTTCACGCCACTGGCAGTTGGTAGGGGAAGAGGGGGCGCTCAATGCTCTCTGTCATGAATTGCTTAGCCGCGAAGATAGCTGCGAAGATTATGCCTACGTTAGGCAAAAAATTGACACGCTCATCAATGCGCGAGTTGCCGCGCGTGCTCCTGCGCCGTTGCCACTCAACATCCAGCTTGCTCAGCTTATCGCCGGTAATCCCAGTATCACCTTAACGGAACTGATGGCGAAAACGGACTGCACACTCGCTCAAGCGAGGTCCGCCCGTTTTCAAGAGGAGTCTTGGTAACGGTTGGTGCGTTACTGCTCGTCGTCTTTTTGTTCCACTCGAGTGACCAGCAATTGGTCTACTTTATGGTCATCGATGTCGACCACCTCAAATTTGTAGCCAGAGTAGGTCACCGAATCAGTGCGTCGCGGAATTTTCTTTAACATAAACATCATAAAGCCGGCGATGGTTTCGTAGTTTTGTGAATGGGGCAGTTCGTCAATTTGCAGCGTGCGCATCACATCGGTGATCGGCGTGACACCATCGACCAGCCAAGAGTGCTCGTCACGGGCGACAATTTGCTCTTCGCCTTCGGCCAACACCCAGCTGCCCATTACGGCACTTTGCAAATCATTGAAAGTCACAACGCCCATGACCAAGGCGTATTCGTTCATCACCACAGAGAAGTCGACGCGATTGGATTTAAAGTATTCCAACGCTTCCGATAGGCTCAAGGTGTCAGGGATGATGGGGCAGGTTTGCACCACGCTGCTACTTTTAAGATCCAATGTTTGCTCATTGATGAGGCGGATCAACAGTTCGGTTGAATTGACAAAGCCTTTGATCGCATCGAGCTGGCCATCACAGACTAAAAATTTGTGATGAGGGTTGTCGGCGATCTTGCGCTTAAGCATGGTTTCATCGTCATCAAGTGAGAGAAACGCAATGTCTTCACGCGGCGTCATGGCAGACGTAACGGGGATCGATTGCATCTGAAACACGCTTTCCATCATTTGCTGCTCGTTCGTATCGAGGACGCCTGCTTCGGCTCCTGCATCCATGACGGCGTAGATGTCATCGCTGGTGATGTCGTCATTGCGTTCGGCAGGGACGCGCAATAGGCGAAAAATCAGCGTCGCCAAACCGTTAAATACTATTACGATGGGTTTGAGGATCAGAATGCACACCAAGAGTGGTTTCACGAGGGCCAACGCGACGGTTTCCGGCATCGCCATCGCAATGCGCTTAGGCATCAGATCGGCGAACAAAATAAACAGGCTAGTGACCAAGGTAAAAGAGAGCACAAAGCTGGCCTGCGCGATCCACGCAGCGGGCACCCAGTGGCTCAACATAGCAGCAATATACGGGGTAAACGCCGATTCACCGACGATACCGCCCATGATAGCCACGGCATTGAGGCCAATTTGCACCACGGTAAAAAAGTTACCCGGATGGGTTTGTAGCCCGAGGACTAAGGTCGCGCGGTGATCGCCATCGTCAGCGAGTTGGCGCAGACGAATTTTACGCGCCGCAGCCAACGAGATTTCTGACATGGAGAAAAAGCAACTGGTTAAGATCAGCGCCATGATAATGGAGAGATTTTCAAGTAGACTCATGGAGGCTATCCGAATAGAAAAGTTGCGCCATTCTAGCCACAACTGACCACGATATTGGGAAAACTTCCACGAAATCATTTTGTCGTGACGATAACGGCTCTAGCGCTTTATCGTCCTCGCCTTATCAACTAAGCTTGATAGAAAATTCTGCAGGATAAGTGAATGAAATATAGCTTTAATTTCGAAGATGCGAGTCAGATATTTGTCGGCGCCTTTGCGCTTGCTGTGCCGATTTCGTTCTCTGAAGAGGCGTGGCGTTTGGGTGAAACCTTACCGCCGCTCAATTTGTTTCTCCTGTTTTCGCTCTCGGTGGTGTTCTTAACCCTGTTTACCTATCAAAGCGTATTCCAAAGTAACGTTCAGACGCGCAAATGGGAGTTTGTTGCGCGCATCGTCGCGGCGTATTTGATTGCGGCGTGTGTGGTCGCCTTAGTGCTGGTCTGTCTGGATAAGTTGCCCCTGATGGAAGACCCCATCACCTCATTTAAGCGCGTGGTGGTGATCACCATGCCAGCCTCCATGGGTGCCATCGTGGTCGACAGTTTCGATAAGGAGTGATGCATGATACGTTGCAGTGACTATGACTATATTGAAATTGTTTGCCTCTACCGTTATCCCGTGCGTTTGACACTCAAAGATGGGACCGAGATGGAAGGGATTGCGCTGGATACGCGCCGAGATGAGAGCAGGCGAGAAGCCGTTCTGCTTAGCATCCATCAACAAGAGCGTTTGGTGGTGCTCGATGAGATCAAACAGTTGTCAGTGCTGGTGGAGAATCCGCATTTTCGCGACATCACATTGAGATAAAGCCCATCCGCTTCGTTACATGTAGAAAACAGATGGGCTTGTTTGTGCTGTTAGCTCGTTTACGCTTGAGTTACGTAGTGCTGAACAAACTCGGTCACTTTCACCATGTCATCAATGGTGATGTACTCTTCTGTCGTGTGCACTTTTGCCATACCCGTTGAGATGTTCACGGTCGTTAGCCCTTTGGCGTTAAAGTTGTTGGCGTCACTGCCACCACCGGTGCCTTTGGTGAATGGCTGTGCACCAATTGCGTCAAAAGAGGCTTTAACCGATTGAATCAATGGTGACGCTTCGTCGATGACAAAGGCGTTGTAAGCACGTGTCGATTCAATTTCAACCTGTGCGCCGTGGGCGTCAGCGGCGCGCTGGAAAGTCTCAATCATATGCTCAACTTGCGCGTCGAGTTTGTCGCCATTGAGCGAGCGCGCTTCGGCCACTACCGTCAGTTCAGGCATCACAATATTGGTGGCGTTGCCCCCTTCGACAATCCCGATATTGGCGGTGGTCTCTTCATCAATGCGCAGCAGCTTCATTTGCGTGATCGCCTCTGCGGCAACTTGAATGGCGCTGATGCCTTCTTCTGGCGCAAGGCCTGCGTGTGCTGGGCGGCCGATAAATTTCGCGACGATTTTCTGTTGGCCCGGGGCGGCATTGACAATGGTGCCAATCGGGCCGCCGGTATCAAGTACGATGGCGTGGTTGGACTCGATAAAGCTCATATCAAAATGCTCAGAGCCAAATAGGCCACCTTCTTCATGCACGGTGAAAGCAAGCTCAATGGTTTTGTGCGCTTGATTGTGTTCTTTTAGCACGCGTACCGCTTCCATGATAGCGGCAATGCCCGATTTGTCGTCGCCACCTAGGATGGTCTCTCCTTTAGAGCGAATAATGCCGTCTTCAATCACAGGTTCAATACCTATGCCTGGCGTTACGGTGTCCATATGACAGCTGAACGCGATGCTACCTGCTAGGCTGCCTTCCAATTTCGCATACAGGTTATGACCGTTAGAGATATGAGCCGGGACGGGCAGTTTGTGTACGGTGAAACCGAGCTCGCCGAGCTGCTCTGCTAGGTGTTCTGAAATCTGTTTTTCATTGCCTGTCTCACTGTCGATTTTGACAAGCTCAATAAAATGCTCGACCAAGCGTGATGGGTTGATCTGACTCATGGTCTACCTCATGGGTTGTGGTGAGGGGAATAGATGGCGTTAGCCTAATGAGAGCGAGCGCCATGACGCTGCGCCAAATCAAATCGAAGGCGGATTTGACTCAATCTTGACTTAAGTGGCGAGGAGTTCGCCACTGCTTAAGGAAATTTATCACACAAGAGTGATTGTAAAATAATTGTTACTGCCATTGGGCGGATTTGGGATAGTTAAATCATGTGTTTATGGTGACTTCATTGTGGTGTTACATTTATTTTACATTTCGAGGTGGTTTTTTGAATAGGTGCCAAATCGAGCCTCGATATTTCATTAATCGTATCAATGGGCGAATTTAAAGGCGATAGAGATCAACAACAGGTGAGGATAACACCATGAATACGGCACTAAACCCGTTAGGCACAGACGGATTTGAATTTGTTGAATATACCGCTGCTGATGACAAGGGCATTCAAGATCTGAAAGCGCTGTTTACGTCACTCGGCTTTGCAGAGGTAGCAAAGCATCGCTCAAAAGAGGCGTGGTTGTATCGCCAAGGGGACGTCAATTTTATCGTCAACGCGGAGCCTCACAGTCAAGCTGAGCAGTTCTCGCGCCTACATGGCCCTTCGGTTTGCGGCATGGCGTTTCGAGTCAAAGATGCTGCCAAGGCACTTGAGCATGCGTTAAACAATGGCGCCGAGCGCTATGTCACGGAAATTGGTCCTATGGAGCTCTCCATTCCGGCGGTGTACGGCATTGGTGATAGCTTGCTTTACTTCGTTGACCGCTACCAAGACGGCAGTATCTATGATGTGGATTTCCGATTCTATGCCGATGCTGACGAGCGCATGAACACTATGGATGTAGGGCTGTTTGAAATCGATCACCTCACGCATAACGTTAAGCAAGGCAACATGGACACCTGGGCTGGATTTTACGAACGGATCGGTAACTTTAAAGAGATTCGTTACTTTGATATTGAAGGCAAGTTGACCGGTCTTGTGAGCCGAGCGATGACCGCGCCGTGTGGCAAGATTCGTATCCCAATCAACGAATCGTCTGACGACAAATCGCAGATTGAAGAGTTTATTCGTGAGTACAACGGCGAAGGCATTCAACACATTGCGCTGAGCACCAACGACATCTACCAAACGGTGCAGACTCTGCGCGATCGCGGCATGGACTTTATGCCTACCCCTGATACCTATTATGAAAAAGTGAATCAGCGTGTCGAGGGGCACAGTGAAGAGCTCGCACGCCTGCGTGAGCTGCAAATTCTTATCGATGGCGCACCGATGAAAGACGGCATACTGCTGCAAATTTTCACCCAAACGGTGATTGGCCCGGTGTTTTTTGAAATCATTCAACGTAAAGGCAATGAAGGATTCGGTGAAGGTAATTTCAAGGCGCTGTTTGAATCCATCGAAGAAGATCAAATTCGTCGCGGGGTACTGAGTGATGCGTAAATGGATCACCTTTCCGCATCGGGAGGGCGTCTGCTCTAAGCAAGCCCATGCGGATTTTCCTGATGAGGCCATTTTTGAGCGAGAGGCCGGTCGCAGTGGATTTTTCGGTCCTGCCAGTCACTTTCATCATCGACACGCGCCGACGGGATGGAGTGAGTGGCAAGGGGATCTTAAGCCACGCGCGTTCAACTTCAATCAGGTAGACAGTGCGCGTCAGTCCTCCCCTTGGCACGTGCCGAAGCTGTTACACAATCGCCATTGTAAGGTTCGAGTCTGGCGCTGCGAGCAGTCGATGCGTCATTTGGTGCGCAACGCCGATGGTGACGATCTGCTGTTTATTCACCAAGGCAGTGGGGAGCTCTATTGCGACTACGGTCACTTGTCGGTGCGTGAAGGGGATTACGTGATGATTCCACGTTCGACGTCTTGGCGCATAGAGATCTCAGAACCCATGTTTGTGTTGATGATTGAAAACAGCGATGCCGCCTATTCGCTACCAGATAAAGGCATGGTCGGCAATCACGCGGTATTTGATCCTGCGGTGCTCGATGTGCCCAGTATTGATGAGGCGTTTAAAGCGCAGTATTCAGAGCAAACCACAGAGGTACACATCAAACGCCACGAACAGGTGAGTGTGGTGACCTATCCGTTCAATCCACTGGATGCGATTGGTTGGCATGGTGACTTATCCGTGGTGCGAGTCAACTGGCGTGATATTCGGCCGCTGATGTCACATCGTTATCATCTGCCGCCATCGGCGCATACCACCTTTGTCGGTGAGGGATTTGTCGTTTGTACGTTCGTGCCGCGCCCAATTGAAAGTGATCCCGGTGCGTTGAAAGTACCGTTTTTTCATAACAATGATGACTATGATGAAGTGCTGTTCTACCACGCTGGAGATTTTTTTAGTCGTGACAACATCGAAGCCGGCATGGTGACCTTTCACCCCGCAGGGTTTACTCACGGGCCGCACCCCAAGGCGTTTCAAGCCGGGCAAGCCCACAAGAAAACCTTCACCGACGAAGTAGCGGTCATGATCGATACCCGGCATGCGCTCGACATCGGTCAAGCGGCGAGTGAGGTGGAGAATATTGATTATGTCTACAGTTGGCGTCAGCCCACGGGCAAGGAGGAAGTATGAAGCTCGCCAGTTTGAAAAATGGAACACGCGATGGTCGGCTTGTTGTGGTTAGCAAGGACTTAAGCCGTTATTTGGATGTCTCAGACATTGCGCCGACCTTGCAAGCTGCGCTTGATGATTGGTCCAGCGTGGCGCCGCAGCTTGAGACTCAATATCAACGTTTGAACCTAGGCGAAGCCAAAGATTCGCTGGCGTTTTCGGCTCAGCAGTGTGAGTCTCCTTTGCCACGTGCGTATCAATGGGCCGACGGCTCTGCGTACGTCAACCACGTCGAATTGGTGCGCAAAGCACGCGGCGCGGAGATGCCGCCCAGTTTTTGGACCGATCCACTGATGTATCAAGGTGGGTCGGATCACTTTATTGGTCCAACCGATGACATCCCACTGGCGGATGAATCTTGGGGCATCGACTTTGAAGGGGAAGTGGCCGTCATCACAGGTGATGTGCCGATGGGCGTCAGCGCTGAGGAGGCCAAATCTTCAATTCGGTTGTTAATGTTGGTCAATGATGTCTCGTTGCGCGGGTTAATCCCCAATGAGTTAGCGAAAGGCTTTGGCTTTTTTCAATCCAAACCGTCGTCGGTGTTTTCTCCGGTCGCGGTCACCCCAGATGAGCTAGGGGACGCGTGGGATGGCGCAAAGGTGGCGTTGCCGCTGCTAAGCCACTTCAACAACGAACCGTTTGGCTGCCCAAACGCTAGTGTGGACATGACCTTTGAGTTCCCTGAGCTTATCGCGCACGCAGCAGCAACACGCCCACTGGGCGCCGGAGCCATTATTGGCTCAGGCACTGTTTCCAACAAGCAAGGCACAGATTACGGAACGTCTATTATGGAGGGAGGTGTTGGCTATTCCTGCATTGCCGAGGTGCGAATGATTGAAACTATCCGTGATGGTCAGCCTGCCACGTCTTTTATGCGTTTTGGCGATCGCATCAAAATAGAGATGCTCGATGAGCAGGGCGCGTCGATCTTTGGCGCTATTGATCAACAGGTTGTGCGCTATGAGTGAGCGGATTCTTTACGATTACTGGCGTTCCTCTGCGGCGTATCGAGTCCGAATTGCACTCAACCTAAAAGGCTTGAGCTATCAATTACGCCCGATTCATCTGGTCAAAGAGGGTGGTGAGCAGCACAGCGATGCGTATCAAGCGATCAATCCTGCGAAGTTAGTCCCTGTGCTGGTGGAGGGTGATAGGCGCATTCACCAGTCACTGGCGATTATTGAGTATCTTGATGAAACCTATCCACACTCAAGATTGATTCCTCCGTCAGGTGACGAGCGATATTGGGTCAAAGCTTTGGCCTTGGATATTGCCGCGGATCTTCATCCCATTAATAACTTGCGCGTGCTCCAGTACCTCACTTCGACATTGCACGTCAGCGAAGAGCAAAAACAGCAGTGGTACCGACACTGGATTGAAGTCGCTTTTGAGGCGCTTGAGTCACGTATTAGCGAGCGTCGCGGCTGCTACTGTGTTGGGGATGAAGTGACCTTAGTGGACGTCTGTTTGGTGCCGCAAGTCTATAATGCACATCGCTTTGACCTCGATATGCGGCGCTATCCCAATATTGCGGATGTGACAGCGTCACTTGGTAAGTTGGCGGCGTTTGCCCGCGCGCGACCTGAGTGTCAAGCCGATGCACCAGAGAACGGTTAAACGCCAAGATAGTAGAAAACCAGAGACTAAAAAGCCACTCGTTGAGAGTGGCTTGTCGTCCTTGAGAGAAGTGCTGATAACTGTCTAACTCACAGTGAGTGTGATAGGCGCTCGCGTTGGCGGAGCTCGGCAAGATTGAATTGACGCACATCCAGTGTCGCGTATTCAAAACACTCTTTGCAAGAGTGGTGGTACTTGCCATCGACATAATCATGCTTGGTGAGTAGGCTGGGCTTTTTACACCAGTCACATACTCCTTCGATCGTAAACATCTCGTTCTCCCCATTTTACCCGAGTCTGTTTTTCTTGCTCAGGTTTATTGTCGGGCAGGATTATGACATACAGAACACGGTTAGGTTAATGATTTGTTATCGAAGTGGGATGGAGATCGATTGCGCAACGCTGAGTTTTAAACGTTTGGTGAAAACTTGAACAGGATGCGCAGGGTAAATGTAACTATTTGTTAACCTCTTTAATCAGAAGCTTGAGCGCACCGTTAAGACGCTTCATTTCCTCTTCGCTGCCTTTGAGATCCGGGTGATAAATCTTACTTAATTGCTTGTAACGTACTTTGATTTCACGCTCACTGGGCAATTGTGAGGGCTTAAAGCCAAACATTGCACTGGCTAAGTAAACCGGTGAAGGCGCCGCAGGTTTGCTCTGCGTTGGACGAGTGGGAGAAACCTTGCTTTGCCCTTGCAGCTTTTTAAATTCACGGTAGAGAGTTTCAAGCTGGCGCTTTTGCTGCTTGAGCAGAGCATCTTGCTCTTTAACTCTGGTTTGCATTTTAGACGCTTGAGCATGGCCTTGTTGCTCAGTCGCGGTGCGCTGGCGTACTAAACCTCTTTGCTTGCGCCACAGCCAAATGCAAAGGCCACTTGTTAGCAGGCAAAGACCCATCAAGCTGAACAAAACACCATCGTGCTCTTGGCTGGCGTCGATGGTTTGGGCTTGAGGGCTGAGGGTGATGGATTCATCGTCAAAGGCAACGTCTAGTTGACTGATGGCCGCCACTTGCTTGGCTCTCCTGGCGTTAAATTGTGCTTCTAAGACACGGTTGTATCCGTTTTCGGCGTCACTTTGTAAGCTTGGGTCAGTGGCATTTTGCGCAGCGAGTTGAAACCACACCTTGGCAAGATCAAGGTTGTCGGGTTGTACTGACAGTTGCTCATAGACTCGGCCAAGTTGCAGCTGAGCTTGAGCGTCATCGGCCAATGCCAATTTCGTAAGCCAGAAGAGGGCTTTTTCTAGGTCGGGTCTGACGCTGTTATTATCAAGCGACAAGCTGGCTAATTCAAACGCAGCTTGACGGTTACCCCCTTGCGCCGATGTTTCGAGCCAATAGAGGGCATCATCGATCGTTTGTTGATCGGGGTTTTCTTGTGCAAGGTAAGTGCTGGCGAGTTGGAACTGAGCGTGAACATTATTCGCTTGGGCCTGCTGCTGAAGCTCTTCAAGCGTATTGGCCCAGAGTGAGGTGCTCAGAATAAGGAAAAGTAAAGCCGCAAATCGAGTCAAAAACAACGTCCGTTTGGTAAAGTTGACCAGTGATACCTTTGATTATACTCAGCCGCGCAAAGATGTGTATGCCTCTTAACCAAGTTGATGAGTGCGCGGCGTCGCTTTTCTCTCATGCCGTTGCCGATCTAGCGTTGAAGCATCGAGCTAGCACACTCTTGGGCTAACGCACTCTTGGGTTAACGCAGCAGTTTTGGCGCTTGTCCACCATCGATCGGGCGATTGACCGATACGGTTCGACCTTTCTTAAGACCCACTTCGTAATCTTCTGTGATGTTTTTCATCGCTTCACGCAGCTGCTGCTTGAAGGTTTCACGATCGATGTTTTGAAACTCTTTATCGATGTAGTCATCGATTTTTTTCGCAGACTCTTCATCTGGAGAGATGATCGGCAGTTTTTCCAACGCACCTTCCACCCATCCAGACAAAAACGAGTTCACGCGGCGAGTGACTTCGGCGTTAGATGTCCCGGTGCCTGCAAAACTGTTTCTGAAACGACCGGTCTGTTCGTTCATTTCGCGGTATACGATGTCAAAAGCGAAGGCGGCGAAGATGGCGCGATCCGCTTCGCCAATAAACTCCACGCGTTTTAAACCCTTATGGTTTAACAGCACTGCCTCAACGCCGAATTTGGTGTTGATACCACGGATGATGCGCAGCAGATTCGAGCTGACATTGGCAGGGAGTAAGTGTGTCGATTGGGTTTTGCCCATCTTGATAAACTCGATATCGTCCTTGTCGAGACCATATTTGAGCATCAAGCGATGTGCCATCTTGATGGCATTGGCGGCTTCGTTAACGTTGGCTGAGTTTCCGAGCTCCAGACACTTCGCTATTTTTTTGAGGGCTTTTTGTTTATCCATCGACAGCTAAGGGGTAACTAATTTAACAAAGTCGGCTATTTTAACGTGTTCTGTCATAAAACGGAAATGGTGATGTAGGAAAACGCCACCGAAAAGTCGATGGCGTTTGAAGGGGGTAAAAACCGCTGGGCTGAAAAGTTGGCGGATTTAGATACCTAGTTCGGCGAAGATGTCATCGGCATCGTCATTTTTATCGGTCGATTTTTTCTCTTTGTCCTGCATCTCTTGGCGCGCTCTCTCTAGGATGCTGTCTGGCGTTTCATCTTCGTCGTGGCTTTCAAATTCTTCGAGCTGAATAAACTCAGTCTTATCCATCGCCAACTCTAAGTAGAAGATGTTGCCTTTCTCAGTCGAGAAGGTCACACGTCGCGCTTGAGGACGATCAAGGTTGGTATCGACCGACAGAATCACTTGTTTGTTGAGTGACAGCATTTTAGGTTGGTTCTGCGTGATGTGGGTTTGCAGATCTTTGCGCACTTGGTTGGTGAACGCACCGACGAGCTGGTTCATCAGCTCACCCAGTACATCGGCCACTTCGTCGGAGGTGTGAGTGACGGCGAGCTCTTCTTCCGGCATCCCCATATTGCGCATGTAGTTGGTGTACACCTCAAGCGCGGCTTTGGCCGTAAAGTTGATCACCACCAACCCAGAAAAACCACCATCAAAGAGGACAAAACAACCGAAGTCCGGTTTTAGGCTGGTCTTGGTGATTTTCTGCACCATGGCAGAGTAGGTAATTTGAGAGCTGGTCGCAGAGGTCATAACGCCAGAAACGGACTGGCATAACTTAAGGAGAATGTCTTCTGTCGTGATGATTTTGTTTTTCTTCATTGATGAATCGCTCATAAAAGCACTTTAAATCAAGTCCATGATTTCTAAGTGTGGGAAAGAATTGCGAGAAGTTCCAATTTGACACTGCATTTCTGTTTTGATCACCCTTTTAAATGTTGTAAAGTGACCTAACTCAAATTATAACCCGAATGTATCGAACCCAATGCTGATAGGATCAGCGCAGTAGGGGCAGGAAGCAAATGTTACCAAGATTACACTCTCAACCAGATGTCGATCCCGTCGTCCTCGGTTTTCTTGATGAATTAAAACTCGCCGGTTTCAGCGGCGATATCGAAAGCCAATACTCAAGTCGCCTCGCTGTCGCCACCGACAACAGCGTCTATCAGCAACTACCGCAAGCCGTTATCCACCCGAAATCGACGCAAGATGTCGCGCTGATTGGTCAACTCGGCAGCAAAGCCGCCTATGAACGTGTCACCTTTTCACCGCGTGGTGGCGGTACCGGAACTAATGGTCAATCGCTGACGAAAGGCATCGTGGTCGATTTGTCGCGCTACATGAATAAGATTCTCGAAATCAACTCCGAAGAGGGGTGGGTGCGAGTGCAAACCGGCGTGATTAAAGATCAGCTCAATGATGCAGTGCGCCCATACGGCTACTTCTTCTCGCCAGATCTTTCCACCAGTAACCGCGCAACCTTAGGTGGCATGATCAATACCGATGCCTCGGGGCAAGGGTCACTGAAATACGGTAAAACGTCTGATCATGTCTTGTCATTGCAAGCGGTGTTTGCCGATGGGTCGATTCTTGAGTCGGACCTATCTCATGGGCTACCGAAAGAGGGCGAGTACGCGCATCAAGCGCTAACGGTCACTGAGCAAGTGTGCCGCGACAAACGCGCGCAGATTAACGCTAAATTCCCGCCGCTTAACCGCTTCTTAACGGGTTACGATTTAAAAAATGCGTTTGATGAAGCAAACGATACCTTCGATATTACTCGTGTGCTTTGCGGCGCAGAAGGCTCGCTCGCTTTCATCACCGAAGCCAAGCTCAATCTCACGCCAATTCCTAAAGCGCGTACCCTAGTTAACGTAAAATACGACACGTTTGATTCGGCCTTGCGCAATGCGCCGTTTATGGTTGAAGCCAAAGCACTCTCTGTTGAGACGGTGGACTCTAAAGTGCTCAACTTAGCCAAAGAAGACATTGTTTGGCATACCGTCAGCGATCTGTTAGCCGATGTCCCGGGTAAAGAGATGCAGGGCATCAACATGGTGGAGTTCGCCGGGCAAGATGAGCAGGAAGTCGCACAACAAGTGAGTGACTTAACCGCCCGTCTAGAAGAGATGCTCGCGGCGGGTGAAGCCGGGATCATTGGCTACCAAGTGTGCGATGATTTGGCGAGTATTGGCCGCATTTACAATATGCGTAAAAAAGCGGTGGGTTTGCTCGGCGCGGCGAAAGGACGGGCAAAGCCGGTCGCGTTTGCCGAAGATACGTGTGTGCCACCAGAAAACTTGGCCGATTTTATCTCAGAGTTTCGCCAACTGTTGGATGACAAGCAGCTGAATTACGGCATGTTTGGCCACGTGGATGCGGGGGTACTGCATGTGCGCCCTGCGTTGGACTTGTGCGATCCAAAACAAGAAGCGCTGATGCACCAGATCTCCGATGAGGTGGTGAAGCTTGTCGCCAAATACGGTGGTCTTATGTGGGGCGAGCATGGCAAAGGCTTCCGTTCTGAATACGGTCCGGAGTTCTTCGGTCAAGAGCTCTTTACTGAGCTGCGCCGTGTTAAAGCCGCCTTTGACCCACACAACAAAATGAACCCTGGCAAAATTTGTACGCCGCTCGATAGCCAAGAATCTTTGGTTAAAGTCACCGACACCAAACGCGGCTACTACGATCGCCAAATCGATGTACAAGTGCGCGACAGCTTTAAGCAAGCGATGGAGTGTAACGGCAACGGTCTCTGTTTTAACTACGACACCGCTTCGCCAATGTGCCCGTCGATGAAGGTGACTGCCGATCGCCGTCACTCGCCAAAAGGCCGCGCAGGGATAGTGCGAGAGTGGTTGCGCCAGTTAAGTGAGCAAAACATTGATGTGCTCGATTTGGAAAAGCAGACGCTAGAGCGCACGCCAAGCATCAAGACCATGATCGACCGTGTCCGCAATACGCTCAACAAGCGTCACGAATACGATTTCTCTCACGAGGTGTTTGAGGCGATGAGTGGCTGTTTGGCCTGTAAAGCGTGTGCGAGCCAGTGTCCGATTAAAGTCGATGTGCCGAGCTTCCGCTCGCGCTTTTTGAACATCTACTACTCACGTTATCAGCGTCCAGCGAAAGATTATCTGGTGGCGAACATTGAAACCATGCTGCCTTTGATGGCAAAAGCGCCTAAGTTGGTCAACGGCGTACTTCGCCAAAAGTGGGTACAAGAGATGACGGCAGCCACCGTCGGTTATGTCGATGCGCCTTTGCTCTCAACACCGACGCTGAAATCGCGCTTATCCGCGCTTAAGCCGTTTAATCTTCAAGAGCTTGCAGCGCTCTCTGCGGATGACAAGCAAAATCACGTCGTGATCGTGCAAGACCCATTCACCAGTTACTACGACGCGCAAGTTGTGGAAGATTTTGCCAAGTTGGTACAAAAGCTCGGTAAAACGCCGATTTTGCTGCCGTTTAAGCCCAACGGCAAAGCCCAGCATATCAAAGGCTTTTTGAAGCAGTTTGCCTCAAGCGCGAAAAACACCGCTGCCTTCTTAGAGCAAGTGGCCGATGTCGGCGTGCCGTTAGTCGGCGTCGATCCTGCGTTGGTTCTTTGTTACCGCGATGAGTATAAAGAGGTACTGGGCGAGGCGCGAGGCGATTTTGAGGTGCTGACCGTGCATGAGTGGCTCTATCCGAAATTGTCAGAGTTTGAGGTCAACAGCTCAACCCGTGATTCAGCCAATAATGACGAACCTTGGTATCTGTTTGCGCACTGCACCGAGAAAACCAAGATGCCAAACGCTGAGAAAGAGTGGGGCGCCATCTTTACTCATTTCGGCGCCAAGCTGAATACTGTACCAGTGGGCTGCTGCGGTATGGCGGGGACGTTTGGTCACGAGGTAGATAAGCTCACCATGTCGAAAGATATTTACCAACTGAGCTGGAAGCCCAACTTAGACGCACTGCCTAAAGAGCGCTGTTTGATTACCGGCTACTCATGCCGCAGTCAGGTCAAACGCTTTGAATCACAGGTGACTCAGCACCCGTTACAGGCGCTGTTGCAAATCGTATAAACTGATCTCACCCTAGGTCATGCTATCAATAGCCCAGAACACGCATCTGGGCTATTTTTATCATATTGGCGGGTAATAACACTCCCCAAAACAAAGCAGTGGAGAACCAAGATGCAAAAGCTCGAACTTAAGATCCCTCCCGTCGCGGTATTTATCGCGATGTTTGTTGTGATTGCTAAAGTCGCTCAGCTCTTCCCAACGTTGCGCTTTCCACTGCCGTTTGGCTTTACCGTGTTTGCGATCTGTTTTGTTTGCGCTGGCTACGTGGGGATCACAGGCATCATCGCCTTCAAACGCGCCAAAACTACCGTTCACCCACAAAAGCCCCACGAAACATCACAAATGGTCGTGAAGGGCATTTACAGCATCACGCGCAACCCGATGTACTTAGGCTTATTCCTTCTGCTGTTCGGCTTTGCCTACTGGCAACAAAACCTGCTCTCCATCCTGCTATCGTTCGGCTTTGTCCTCTACATGAATCGTTTCCAAATCGAACCCGAAGAGCGCGCCTTAGAGCAACGTTTTGGCCAAGCGTTTATTGATTACAAGCAGAGCGTGCGCCGGTGGATTTAGTGGTAAGGCGATTGTGGCGTTAATATCTGGTGGTATTAGAAGTGTTTGGTGGGTGGCTCGGAAATGCCCCAAAATGAGTTACGCCTTCAAATCACACAATGATACTCAGTCAACTTTGATATACAAAAAGTAATAAGAGTCAAAAGACAAGACCTGACTTCGAAGTTCCTTGCTCTTATCGTGAGCTAGGGCTTTCTTTTAATTTAAACGGCGTTTAAACGCTTTTAAACACAATCTTGGTTATATATCTTGGTAAGGTCTTAATAAAAAATAATAAATATAATTTAGGAGAGTTGATTAATGTCAAGATATGTAGCTCCAAATTCAGAACTAAGAGCGTTTACTTGCCCATTTTGTGAAGTGTTGGCCCAAGTCGAGTGGAAAAGATTGGATAATGATATAAGGCGTTGTTCATGTACGGCGTGCGGCAAATATTCTATATGGAATGTAACCAGAAATAGAACTAGTGGAACGGTAGCTATATCTCCCGTAGAAGTCTGGTCTATGGTTTACCCTAGTATATCGTCAGTTCCAGCAGCCCATGTAGATATGCCTGAAGATGTTGCAGTTGATTACTTAGAAGCATCGAAAGTGCTTCAACATTCCCCACGTGCAGCTGCAGCACTACTACGCTTGGCGCTACAAAGGCTATGCGTCTACTTGGGAGAGTCTGGAGAAAATATTAATACTGATATTCGAAGCTTGGCTGCAAAAAATGTAGTCCCTGCTTTGATTATCAGAATAGCTGATACAATTCGTATTACTGGCAACAATGCAGTTCATCCAGGTCGAATGAATGAAGAGGATGTGGACCAGATAGCAGAGCAAATGTTTGGATTATTGAATCTGATTGTCGACAAAGGAATTGCAGAACCGAAACGCATTGAAGAGCTCTATTTGAAAATTCCAGAAGGCGCACGACTGGCTGCTGAGCAACGAGATAAATCAGCTCAAGAGGAATAATTGTGGATTCATTCAACGTAAAATTGCTATTAGCATCTGATTTTGGCTTAAACGAAGTGTCAGATACTATCTCTTGGTTTAATTCAACGCCCGTTGAGAAACTATTGTTAGATGAGGTAAGAGAAAAGGTTAAAGATCTAACACAGTACCAGTTCATGATTCCTCATGGTATCGGCAAACCCAACAAGCTTTATCGAGTACGGAAGAGTGGGGCAGAGCCGTTTTTGCATACAGACGACTTAAAATACCCTCCTCAAGCGATCACTCCTAAAGGGCGAATGAACCATCTCAATCAGCCCCTTTTCTACGCATCTAGCTCTCAAAGTTGTGCGTTTGCAGAGTCAAGGTTAAAGCAAAGTGAGTGGTTTCATATAACGACTTATGAGCCAAAGTCAGTATTGCCTATGCGTGTTATCGGAGATGTGAGTAATATTAGAAATGGTGTACCACCGATAATCAATAACGCTTCTTATATTCATGCATATCAGTATATTCTCAACGACTTACCGAGCGATACAAAAAATGCTGTTTATCTAGTGGATGCGTTTTTTTCCGATTGGTTGTCTCGTGTTGGAGAAGAGTACTATAAAATAACGGCAATAATAGCTAATGAACTAATGCAACAGCATCAATGTGATGGGCTTATCTATCCAAGCGTCCAGCATAAAGGAGGGGTAAATTACGCTATCAAAGCGAGTGTTTACGACTGCAAGATAACCCCCTCGCACACTCAGCTCTGCATGTCAGGAAAACACTATGGCTATGAAGTCCGAGATGTCTGGGTATCTCAGACTTCTGAACCAATCGGTATTTCAACAAGAGTTGACTGGCCATCGGATGAAGTTGCCCTTCCTCCTACTTAACTAAATTCAATAACCAAGGTTAATCTCACCAAAACTCTCAAAACCGTAATCTGGCATTCAAACCGAAACTTGGATGCCAGACATGACCATCAAAACCTACCTATCACTATGCTTTGATCTTCCTACTGGCAAGCTGCCTGAAAAGCTCAAGCTCCTATCTGCTGGCGCGATAACAGGTAATGATGGTAGCCACTTCAACAACCCAACCGTCGTTATTGAGCACTTAAAAAACAAGAAGCGTCAAATTCCACTCGATATCGAACACGCCACCGAGCTTAAAGGCCCAAAAGACGAGCCAGCACAAGGTTGGTTTAGTGAACTTAGAAAAGTGATGGAAACATTGTGGACGTTTTGGTGTCCACAATTAGTCCTTGTTGGACTCTATTTTTTGTATGTGCCACTCGTGTCTTGAGTGAAAAGAATCGGGAAGCTTAGAGCCAGTTAAGATGGTTAATTTGTCCAAATCAAATAGTAGATCTTGAAGAGCTTTACTTGTTAGCTTAGTTATCCTCTCTAATTCTTTGACCATATCTTCGTTTTCATATGCTGTCCGTGTTTCCATTAGGTTGCTCTTGCCTGCTTCAAAGTGGAAATACACTGAACGATTAAAACTAAACAGCAGGTGCATGTGCATCGGCTCTGCTCGATATGTTTGATGTCCTTCACTTGGGCTTTCTAGCCAGTGGTATGTGACATCTTTCTTTGGCATTCCTCTGGCGGCTGCAAGTAGCAAAGGAATGTACTCTATTTTCTTTTCTAGTTCGTATTTTCTGAAAATGTATTGGTTAAGGTTATAGAACTCATTTAGTTCAACCAAATGATTGAAGTGACCGACAAAGTCCTCATACTTCAACACGGGAGTTTTTTTCGGTGTGAATCCATATTTTTTATCTAAGGCAAGAAAGTCATACGTAAAGAAGTGGATTGATTTGCGAGCACTATATAGCTTTTGGCGAAACTCTAACAATATTTTCCCTTCGTGCTGCATGAACTGCTCATATTGCTTGTCCTTGCGCTGGCTGTAGAAAGTCCAACTTGCAAGAGCAAGAGATACAATTGAAGTGAAAGCAATCATGACATTAGCAATATCTGGAATCTCTAAATCATAAGGGTAGCCGTCGGGGTAGCGATGAAGAGTGATCATTCCCAATACATAAAGAATGACTACGGAATAAGCTACGTATTTGAAGTTGATTTTCATCTTACAGATTCGCTAAATTTATTTTCTGACTACATCTTCTAGGTGATAGGGTGTACTGGTCAAGTCCATCTGAGCACATTTATAGAGCGTTTTTGCATTCTATCAGCGATAGGTCAAGTAATCCGTTAAATGCTAATTTAGCAGTGCATGTAACACTGATTTGTCCAAAAGCATTTTAGATTAAATCCATATAAAAAATAACTATCGTCACACATACAAAAACTACGCCCCACTATTGTGGGGCGTAGTTTTATCAATCGCCATGTAATGAGCCTAACTAATCACGCAGCAACACTAAACTGGGCAAGAAACGCGTCTTTACGCTCGTTGAAGCGATTCACCAAATCATCGATGTCGGCTTGGTTGTACGGCTTCAGACCGCTAGCCACCATGCGCTTGACACCTTTGCCGACGATTTCGCCATCTTCTTTAAAATCAAAGTTGAGTGTCACAACGCCGCGTTTACCTTCAACATCAAAGGTAGCACCGGCAAAGCTGACTTCTGGGTGGGTCAGGTCTAGGCGGGTAAATTCTACTTCCATGCTTTCGTAAATCACCAAAGGACGCTGGCAGTTAATCATCATCTGCTGCTCTTCCATCAGAGGCACCATGATGTGAGGGAAGTTCATGCCGGAGAACTGCACGTAGTTTGTCACAACGTGCTCGATGAACGCGGGATCGTGGCTCACTGCGCCTTCACGGTTCATGTGTAGGTACTCTTTGCCGTTGGCATCAACCACCGCGGCTTCGTTGCTGCATTTGTTCTCAATGTGCAGGGCAATGCCATCGTTCACCATACCTGAGAAGTCAAAACGCATCTTCTGGCTGATGCCCTCTTTTTGTAGCAGCACAGCAAACAATAGATCACCGGGTACACAGAAGCGCTTGTTGTCTTCATCGTGAATAGGGTTGTAGTCACCGGCCACTTTTTTGGCGAAATGACTGGCCTGAAGGCGAGTGAATTGGAATTGCTTGTCGTTGCTAGAAAAATAAGGAGTTAAAAACATAATGTACGCTACTTAGCCAAAACTGCCGTGATTATATATGACGATTTGATTTCAATGGTCGATCCAGTTGAATTTTCACCAAACCATGACTCGTTTTGAGATGGGCCTAGAACGCAGGTGGCATTCTAGGCATTACGTTTGAGCGTAGAGGGTTAGATGCTTGGCAGGATCTCTTGTGGCATCAGATGGTTATGAACGGCCATTTTGAGCAGGCTATTGGCTTTTTCGATATCAGGGGCGAAGTAGCGATCTTTGTCGTAGAAGCTGACTTTCTCGCGCAAGATTTGCTTGGCCTCTTCAATACGTGGGGAAGAGGAGAGCGGGGAGCGAAAATCGATCCCTTGCGCGGCAGATAGGTACTCAACGGCTAAGATACCGCGGGTATTTTCCCCCATGTCTTTGAGGCGACGGCCAGCAAATGTCGCCATCGACACGTGATCTTCCTGGTTCGCTGAGGTTGGCAAGCTGTCCACCGAGGCTGGGTGAGCCAAGGTTTTGTTTTCGCTTGCCAGTGCCGCAGAGGTGACTTGAGCAATCATAAAGCCCGAGTTCACGCCGCCGTTGTCGACCAAAAATGGCGGTAGTTTGCTGAGCGCGCTGTCAATAAGTAGCGCCATACGACGCTCTGAAAGGCTACCAATTTCGGCAATGGCGAGCGCCAAGTTATCTGCGGCCATCGCCACCGGCTCGGCGTGAAAGTTACCGCCAGAGATGATGTCGCCATCGTCGGCAAACACCAAGGGGTTGTCTGAGACGGAGTTGGCCTCTACCTGCAATACATCGGCCGCGTTACGAATCTGCTGCAAACACGCGCCCATCACCTGAGGCTGGCAGCGGAGGGAGTATGGGTCTTGCACCTTTTCGCAGCCATTGTGCGATTCACCGATTTCACTGCTGTTATCAAGCAGGTGACGATACGCAGCAGCAGCGTCCATCTGTCCGCGATGACCCCGCACACGATGAATGCGCGGATCAAACGGACGACGACTGCCAAGCGCTGCTTCCACCGACATCGCGCCGCACACGGTTGCTGAAGCAAACAGATCTTCGGCTGCAAAAAGACCTTCCAACGCGAAGGCGGTGGAGGCTTGCGTGCCGTTGAGCAGAGCAAGGCCCTCTTTTGGCGCTAACGTGATAGGTTTTAGACCCGCGATCTTCAGGGCTTCAAGACCTGAAATGATCTTGCCGTTGTGACGCGCTTGTCCTTCACCAAGCAACACGGTGCTCATGTGAGCCAGCGGCGCTAAATCACCCGAGGCACCAACGGAGCCTTTTTGCGGCACACAAGGGTAGACTTGCGCGTTGACCAGCTCGATAAGCGCTTGGATGACACTTAGGCGGATCCCTGAGTAGCCACGCGATAAGCTATTGATTTTGAGCACCATCATCAAACGTACGGTTTCATCTGCCATCAGCTCGCCAATGCCGGCAGCGTGTGACAGCACAATACTCTTTTGCAAGGTTTCTAGATCTTCAGGCGCAATACGCGTGTTGGCCAGTAAGCCAAAACCGGTGTTGATGCCATAGACGGTGCGATTTTCCGCGATCACCTGTTCCACCACCTGCGTACTCTCTTCAATGGCAGGGATGGCGCTGTCGTCCAGTGAAAGGTTAACTGGGCTGCGACTGATGTGGCGCAATTGATGTAAGCTGAGCTGTCCCGGCTTTAACAGTAAGTTGAGCATGTTCATATTCCTTCTCGTGCGCGGGTTATTTTAGCTTTTTCAGTTCTTCATTGAGCATAGGAAGATCTAATCCTTGCTCTGCGGCGCATTTTTTCGCGATATCGTAGCCTGCATCCGCATGGCGCATCACCCCTGTTGCAGGGTCATTGTGCAGGACACGTGCAATTCGCTCGCTGGCATCTTGGCTGCCATCACAGCAAATAACCATACCCGAGTGTTGTGAAAAGCCCATACCAACACCGCCGCCATGATGCAGCGACACCCAAGTGGCGCCGCCTGCGGTATTGAGTAGTGCATTCAATAGAGGCCAATCTGAGACGGCGTCAGAGCCATCCATCATGCCTTCTGTTTCACGGTTCGGGCTGGCCACCGAGCCAGAATCAAGGTGATCGCGGCCAATCACAATCGGCGCTTTGAGTTCGCCGTTTTTGACCATTTCATTGAATGCTTGGCCAAGACGCTCGCGATCTTTAAGGCCCACCCAACAAATACGTGCCGGTAAACCTTGGAATTGAATGCGCTCGCGCGCCATATCGAGCCAATGGTGCAGATGGGGGTTATCGGGGATCAGCTCTTTCACTTTTTGGTCGGTTTTGTAGATATCTTCCGGATCGCCAGAGAGCGCCGCCCAGCGAAATGGTCCAATCCCTTCGCAGAACAGTGGGCGAATATAGGCAGGGACAAAGCCAGGGAAATCAAACGCATTTTCGACGCCCTCTTCAAGCGCCATTTGGCGGATGTTGTTGCCGTAATCTAGGGTAGCGGCGCCGCGTGATTGCAAATCGAGCATCGCTTGCACTTGGCGCGCCATGGATTGCTTGGCCGCTTTCACCACGGCGGCTTCATCTTGTGAGCGCATTGTCGCAACGTGTGCCATCGTCCATCCAGAGGGCAAGTAGCCATTTAGAGGATCGTGCGCCGAGGTTTGATCGGTGACGACATCCGGTGTAATACCGCGTTCAACCAACTGAGGGAAAATATCGGCGGCGTTGCCCAGTAAGCCAACAGAAATCGGCGAGGTGGCGTCTGCGATCATTGCTAGTGCTTCATCGAGCGAGGTCGCTTTCTTGTCGACGTAGCCCGTGCGCAGACGGTAATCGATTCGAGATTCATCACATTCAACGGCGATCATCGAAAAGCCCGCCATCGTCGCGGCCAACGGCTGCGCACCGCCCATGCCGCCTAAGCCTCCGGTAAGCACCCAACGGCCACTGGCATCACCAGAGAAGTGTTGTTTGGCTACCGCGACAAAGGTTTCATAGGTGCCTTGGACGATCCCTTGTGAACCGATGTAAATCCAACTGCCTGCCGTCATTTGACCGTACATCATCAGCCCTTGCTTATCGAGCTCATTAAAGTGCTCCCAGTTGGCCCAATGGGGAACGAGATTTGAGTTGGCGATCAGTACGCGTGGCGCATTTTTATGAGTAGGGAAAACACCAACAGGCTTGCCCGATTGCACCACTAGGGTTTGGTCTTCTTCAAGGCGCTCCAGCACCTCGACGATTTTGTCATAACACGCCCAATCGCGCGCCGCACGGCCGATACCGCCATACACGACGAGTGCGTGTGGGTGCTCGGCCACATCGGGGTCCAAATTATTCATCAACATACGCAGTGGCGCTTCGGTGAGCCAAGACTTCGCGCGCAAGGTTGTGCCATGTGGCGCGCGAATGGTACGCGCCGTATCAAGGCGCGGGTTGTGATGCTTGGTCGGTTGACTCATTGGGGGAACTCCTTGTTCGGTTGTTTAGTCTGGCTTGGTGTGTTCACCATGGCCTTGGCTATGTCCCAGCATAAGCGGGCAGCGAATCGCGCCGTTTGCTGGTCGATGTCAAATCTAGGGTTGTATTCGGCAATGTCGGCTAGACGCAGCTTTTCAGGCTGAGCAAGACAGAGCTGTAAAAGTGGCGATAAGGTATCAAGGCTCACGCCCCGAGCGGCAGGTGCGCTCACGCCCGGTACTGTGGCGGCAGGAAACACATCCAGATCGATAGTGAGATAGAGGTGATCGCACTGCTCGATAAATTGGCGCAACTGCTCGAGTGGGGTTTTGAGTGAGTAAGGTGCGAGCTCGGTGTCTTCGATGTACAAGACGCCCAGTTCATCCGCGCGTTGAAACAGCGCGGCGGTATTGCTCGCGCGGCTTACACCAATGCACGCGTACTGAAAGGGCCACTGATGCGCTTGGCAGTAACGAGCAATTTGATGAAACGGCGTGCCTGAGCTCGGTTGCGTGTCTTGGGTATCAAAGGTGCGCAAATCAAAGTGGGCATCAAAATTGATGATGCCTATCTTCGGTGCGATCTGCTGCTGTTGAGCTCCGCCTTGAGTTGTTGTTGCAGGCGATGTTTTATCTAAGTGGCGCTGAAGAAAGCTCGCTAACCCCTGAAAAGAGGCCCACGCCACTTCATGCCCGCCACCTAAGGTGATCACTTTGCTGTGCAGAAGGGCGCGTGAAATGTGCTGCGCGCACTCATGCTGCGCCGACTCAAGCTGACCTTGGGTGCAGGTGACATTCCCTAAGTCCAGCCAACGGCTAGATTCATGCCACGCGAGGTTTGCCAATGCTTGGCGAATCGCATCTGGCCCATTGGCGGCGCCGACTCGTCCTTTATTACGCGCCACGCCTTCATCACAGGCAAAACCCAATAGAGAAATGGCATCTTGAGTGTGCTCACTGAGCGCGTCACTAGTGGTAGAGGTAACGACATGATGCACGCGCTGGCCCAGTACGCCATCTTCTTTGTCATCGCGCCCTTGCCAGTGAAAAGCTAAGTGGGGTTGATTAGGCATGATTGAGCTCTCCCAATACAACACGTGCGGTTAAACGTGGCATGCCTTGCTGGTAGCTAAGGTCTGCTGGGTGGGCGATGTCCCAAATCGCAAGATCAGCGTCAAAGCCTGGTGCTATCTGCCCACGTGTCTGTCCATAGCCCAGCGCTTTCGCGGCGTGGCAGGTGACACCGCGCAGCGCTTCTTGCGGCGTTAAGCCAAACAAGGTGCACGCCATGTTCATCATCATGGTTAAGTCGGCAAACGGCGAGGTGCCGGGGTTGAAGTCTGTCGCGAGCGCAATAGGGACGCCGGCTCGGCGTAAAGAGTCTATCGGTGGGCGCTGCGTCTCTTTTAAAAAGTAAAACGCGCCGGGGAGCAAGGTGGCAACAGTGCTTGATTGAGCAAGCTCATTCACGCCGGTCTCATCCAGGTACTCAACATGATCCGCTGAGAGCCCAGAGTACTTGGCCGTTAACGCACTGCCGCCAAGGTTCGACAGTTGCTCAGTATGCCCTTTAATCGCGAGCCCATGCGCGGTCGCACATTGGAAGACACGCTCGGTTTGCGCCAGTGAAAAGCCGATGGATTCACAGAAGACATCCACACTAGTGGCAAGCTGCTCATCAGCCACGGCAGGAATGATCGCTTGGCAAATATAATCAACGTAATCGTCGGCGCGTCCTTGGTATTCTGGTGGCACTGCATGAGCGGCAAGCAGGGTGGGCGTCACGCGCACCTTACGGTGCTGCTCTAGTGCTTTGGCCGCGCGCAACATTTTCAGTTCATCGGCAAGCGTCAGGCCATAACCGGATTTGATTTCCACAGAGGTGACACCGGTGCGCAGCAGTCCATCCAAACGAGGAAGCGCGAGTTCGGTGAGCGTCTGTTCGCTCGCCTCTCGAGTGGCTTTCACGGTTGCGAGAATGCCGCCGCCTTGCTCCGCGATGGTTTGATAACTGGCGCCGCACAATCGCATTTCAAATTCGTGTGCTCGGCTACCGGCATGAATCAGATGGGTATGGCAATCAATCAACCCCGGCGTCACCAATTGGCCTTGGCAATCATAGCGTTCGGGCTGCGGTTGGATGTCGCCGATAAAGGCGATTTTGCCTTGCACAATACCGATACTGGTCGGCGCGCTGACTTGATAGCCGCTCTCGCCCTCACACATCGTGACGAGCCGAGCATTGCAGAGCACCAAGTCGTAGTGGGGTAGCTCAGAGGAGAACATTCGATAGACTCTTAGATTTAAATGTATATACAAATAATGAGTCTTGAGTAGTCAAATGATCAAGTGTGATGTTATGAAAATGTGATCACTAGACCAATTTCAAACGGTCAGAAGGTCACTTTAGAGCTGAGTTTGTAACGCGTACCGGGGTGATAAAGTAACGCGGTACTGACCAGTTTATCTTGGCTCCAGGTACGGCGATTGAGCAGCAAACAGGGCTCGTTCGCCGCCAACTTTAATGCGCTGCGGACTTTATCATCTGCCACGATCGCTTCCACTGTGTGTTCAATCGCACTGAGCGGGCAGTGCTGAGAAAGGTATTGGTTGGGCGTTAAGGTGGTGAAGTCCTGCGAGAGATAGTCGGGCGCATACGCCTCGTTGACCCAGCGCAGTTCGTATTGAATGGGGGAGTTGTCCTCAAAGTGAATGATTTCACTGTAAAACACCTTGGTATCGAGCATCACCCCCAACTTAGTCGCAATCACGCCGTCGGCCAATAACTCGACCTGCTTAATCACTTTACTGGAGTAGGCTTTGCCTCGCTGCGCGACCTCTTCTGCGATATTACGAATATCAAGCAGCGGTGACTCCGCTTTCTCATCTGGTGCACAAACAAACGTGCCCAATCGAGGTCGGCGCTGAAGTTTGCCCTCAGCAACCAGATCGCGAATCGCTTTGTTGACCGTCATACGGCTGACATTGAACTGCTTGGTTAACTCAAGCTCGGTGGTGATTTGGTGACCGACCGGCCAATGACCCGAGCTGATCTGTTGTTCGATGTAGTGTTTGATTTGCAGGTATAACGGTGATTGACTCATAAGCTCACTGATTTCAGAGGGACACGCCATCCATTATTGACTATACAAAAGGGTAACCGATTGGTTGAATGCGTCAAGCAGGAGTGAGCAAGTTGTGAGGCAAACAGGGTCTTGACCCTTGTTTGCCCATTAATGAGGAGAGCTGAACTTAATTAGGCAGCGCTAAGATGCGTAGTGAGGTAGGGGTGCCAAGCGTCTTGATACAGCGCTTTAGAGAGCTTGCGCATTTTATCGACCTTGGCCATTTCAATGTCATTAAGCGGGCGCGATTCGGCGGCGGCTTGACGCTCAATCAGCTGAATCTGCTCATAAATATCGTGCTCTGCGCCATTTTTGACGTCCGCAATGGCTTTGAGGTGCAGTTGCACTTCTGCAACCAATTGAGTTTTAGGCAGTTGAACCAAAATATTCAAGTCACGATAGCCTGATGCTTGTGGGCTCTTAAAACGGTTCTTTACTTTGACTACCGTAGTTTCACGCGCTAATGCTTCATAGGCGGACATCAAGCTATCAATATCGTGCGCCACTATGGTGGCTCTGGCAAGGTCGGTGATGCGATCCACTTGACCGTCGAGCTCATGGGCAATTTTCTCTTGTGCTCGCTGGCTTGATTTTACGCCAGCAAAGTAAGCGTCGGTGGAGGTTAACAGTGCGGTACTTTTACATAAGGTTTCGAGCTCCGCTTGCGCTTGGTGCGCTTTGCTGTAGAGCACGTCAAAATCTGAATAGGGTTGAGTGGGGGAGGCGTCGGTTGATTTAATGCCGTACAAACCGCTCAAGTTGTGTTTAAACGCTTTAGGGCTGACTTGGTTTTGCTTAGTACTGGGTCCTTCATCTCGGTCAGGGGCCATAGGGATGGCGGCAAACGCGGGGGCGCGGCTGAGCATTAACAGCATCAGTGCAGTGGTACGCAAGAATACGCTCATTCACTCTCCTTAGAATCGTAGTCGCTTAGAAAATGGAGGAAAAAGGAACCGCTAAGTGCTACGTGTCTGATTAAGATCTTGGGATGGAAATGGCCTTTCCAAGGTCCGCTATTCGATAAACTTTTGAATTATGATGTTGGTCTCAATTTCATTAACTTACCTTGGTTGGATTGCGCGTTTTTGCTTAAGTTCATCCGCTAGTTGTAACCAATTATGACCAGATTCCATCGCCGAATGCCTTATGCCACCTACCACGAAGGCTGACTTTCCGTTAGGCTATGGCACGTCAGTCATCGAAAGAGAAAGAGAATGAAAGATCCAGAGTTTTGGCATGCCAAATGGGCATCCAATGAGATTGGTTTCCACTTGGAAGACGTGAATCCACTGCTGATTCAATACTGGCCAGCGACCAACCCCAGCGCAGACGAAAACGTATTTGTGCCTCTGTGTGGTAAATCAGAAGATTTGGTGTGGCTCGCCACCAAACACAGTGATGTGCAAGGGGTGGAGCTGAGTAACATTGCGGTGCGCGCCTTTTTCGCCGAGCACTTTTATACGCCGTTGGTGATCCCTCTCAATGGTCAGCATGAGCTGTTTCAGTTCGATGAGCTCTCTATTTACACCGGAGACGTCTTTACCGCGCCCGTCAAACCGGTCGATTTGGTCTATGACCGCGCAGCGTTAGTGGCGCTGCCTGAAGAGATGCGTGTCGACTATGTGGCAAGAATTCAGTCGTTACTTAAACCCGGTGGGCGGATTTTACTGGTCACCTTAGATTATCCTCAATTAGAGATGGCGGGCCCCCCATTTAGTGTGGCCGAGCAGGAAGTTCGTGCTCTGTATGAGGGGTATCAAGTGACTAAGCTCTATCGGGATGATGCCGACGAGCGCCATCCAAAAATTGCGAAGCGCGGTTTGTCACGCTTCGCCGAAGAGGTCTATTTGATTCAGGCGCCATCATGAGGCGACGATCGGAACTCTGACAATCGGCGAAAATAAAAAACTCTGGCCATTACGGACCAGAGTTTTTTATTACTTAAATAGAGAGAGGCGTGAACCTATCAGTAAATCACCTTGATCTTACTTGCCGCTTCGACGGCGCTTTCGATGGCTTGCTCAATGGTGTCACGGCGTGTAATCGCAACGCCAAGACGTCGGCGACCGTTGATATCAGGTTTACCGAATAAACGCAGCTGGGTTTGAGGCGCGCTGAGTGCCTGTTGCATGCCTTCAAAACGGATGTCTTGTGAGGTGCCTTGACCTAACACGACGGCAGACGCGGCAGGGCCGTATTGAGTGATGCTGCTGATTGGCATGCCGGTAAACGCGCGGACATGCAGTGCGAACTCTGAACTGTCTTGTGACATCAAAGTGACCAGGCCGGTATCGTGTGGGCGCGGCGAAACTTCATTGAAAATCACCGTGTCGCCTTTGATAAAGAGTTCGACACCAAAAATACCGTAGCCGCCTAACGCATCGACAACGCTTTGCGCCGCGTGCTGCGCTGCTTTTAACGCCTTATCCGACATGATTTGTGGCTGCCAAGACTCACGGTAATCGCCATCTTCTTGGCGATGGCCAATTGGGGCGCAGAAATGAACGCCGTCAACGGCGCGTACCGTCAGTAGGGTGATTTCGTAATCAAAATCAATAAAGCCTTCAACAATCACGCGACCTGCGCCAGTGCGTCCGCCATCTTGAGCGTATGCCCAGGCTTTTTCGATGTCTGCATCTGTCTTAATGACGCTTTGTCCCTTACCCGATGAACTCATCACAGGCTTGCACACGCATGGCAGACCGACCGCTTCAATCGCTGCGGTGAATTCGTCATAGTTGTCGGCAAATCGGTATGGAGAGGTGGTCAGAGAGAGTGTTTCTGCGGCTAAGCGGCGAATGCCTTCGCGGTTCATGGTCAACTGTGTGGCTTTCGCACTCGGCACGACATTGAGACCACGCGTTTCAAGCTCCACCAGCTTGTCGGTTGCGATCGCTTCAATTTCTGGCACGACATAGTGAGGCTGCTCTTTGTCGATGATGGCTTGCAGTGCGTCGCCGTCAAGCATGTCTAGTGTGTAACTGCGATGCGCGACTTGCATAGCAGGGGCATCTTCATAGCGGTCACACGCGATGACTTCTAAGCCCAGTCTCTGACACTCAATGGCGACTTCCTTACCCAGTTCACCTGAGCCGAGGAGAAGAACACGCGTTGCATTTTGACGAGTCGCTGTACCAAACATAATCAACCTTTTAGAGATGTAGAATTTGGCGCTGATCATACGAGGATAGATCTCAAAAGGCAAACGTTTGCGTCCATCTCAATTTTGTGACTTATATTAGGACTCTTGCATGTATTTGTTGGGCATGTAGCATAAATCAGAGTTATAATCTTAAAGTGACTTGTTGTAGAGTAATCATCAAATAAGAATGCAATACGATCCTAATAATTCCATCAAAATTCCAATCGACACTCTAACCGTCGGTATGTTTGTCACCGCACTGGAAGACAACAAAAAGGTGAACCTAGCAAATGCTGGGCGCGTGCCGTCAGAGCAAGCCGTCAATCAACTGATCAAAAATGGTATCCAATTCGCTTGGGTTGACGAAAGTTTGTCTGCTAAAGGTTGCACTTTTAAACCCGTGCAACAGCCATTCGATGACTCGCACAACATTTCGCCACCTGCGGCGGTAGAATCGGTGAAGACCGAGGCAGTTAAGCGTAAAGCCAAAAGCCGTTTTTCCATGCAGAAGAAAGCGAGCAATATTATTCGTGAAGCCAAAGGGCTCGCTCATCGCGTATTGACCCAAACTTTTGATGGTAAAACGGTCCATGTCGATGAGTTTGATGATTGGGCGGAAGATTTGATTGAATCGGCGCTGGTGGACTCCGATGCGCTGCAATGTGTTTCAGCGCTGCGCAACAAGGACGAGTATCTATTGGAGCATTCGGTCAATGTGGCCACCTTATTGGTGACCTTTGGTAAACATCTGCAATTGCCAAGAGAGATGCTCAAAGAGATGGCGATCGGCGGCATTATTCATGATGTGGGCAAAGTGAAGGTGGATGATAAGGTGCTGCACAAACCGGCACGCTTAACACCGGAAGAATTTGAGCACATGAAGCTTCATCAAGTGTTTGCGAAAGATATGATCATGTCCGTGACTGGGCTCAGTGATGTGAGCCGTGATGTCTGTCTGATGCATCACGAAAAACTGGACGGCAACGGCTACCCGAATGGCCTTAAAGGGGATGAAATTCCACTGCACGGTCGCATGAGTTGCATTGTGGATATCTACGATGCCCTCACCGCGGATCGCGTCTACAAGCGTGGAATGAGCTCGGCAGAGGCGTTTAAAATTCTATTGAGCCTCACGCCCAATCACCTCGATCGTGACTTGGTGTATAAGTTCATCAACTGTATCGGTATGTACCCAGTGGGGGCGTTAGTCGAACTCAGTGATGGGCGAGTGGGCATCGTCTGGACATCCAATGAATCTGAGCCGCTGAAACCGGAAGTGAAGTGCTTTTACTCGCGCAAGAACAAGCGTTATGTTGATGTGGCTTTTGTCGATCTCAAGCGCAGCAGTGTCAAGATTGCCAAAGCGATTGCGCCAAGTCAGCTAGAAGTGGATGCGACGCCGTTCTTTGACGTTTGATGCATCGATAGTGAGCCGCTACTTTTCGTTGTAGGCAGAATAGGTCTTCGCAGACAACACTGCCACCGTAAACAGAAAAAGCGCCTTTTACTCACGTTATGTGGATAAAAGGCGCTTTATTATCGAGCACAATTTGTCGGCGCTAAAGCTTAGATCGCAAGATAGGTCAGCGGAATATCTGGTCCTAATACTTCAAGGGTCGCTTGCGTGTCGGCGAGGTGGCTGATTCCGCCTTCGGCCATCTCTGCCAAGGCACCAGATTCAATGTCGCTGAAGGATTTACCGGCCATCAACAGTTGAATTAACGCGACTTGCAGTGGTGGCAAGCTTGGGTTGAACGCAGCGTTTTCAGCGTACGCACCGAGATAGGTCGACCCATCGGTGGTTTTGAGTGCGACACCGCTCAGGTTGTGAGTGTAAGGTGAGTGGCTCATATTCAGCGCTTTCAGAGCCGCTTGTACCAACTCGTCACCGTCTTCACTGTGATAGCCGTGATTGACCTCAGACATCAAACCCGACTCAATGCCGAGATCGCTAGGGCCAAAGGCTTCTGGCAGATAATCGTGCAGAGTCTTGCCTTCACGTTCAGGCAATTGAACCGTGAGTTCTTTTGCCGTCGACAGTTCATTCATAAACTGACGACAGTGGCCACAAGGGCTGTAGTTGATGGTGATGTCAGAAATGCCTTGCTCGCCTTTCATCCACGCGTGGCTGATGGCACATTGCTCGGCGTGTACCGTTTGACCGAGTTGCACACCGGCAATCTCAACGTTGGCACCGAAATATAAGCGACCCGTTAAGCCGCGCACAATCGCGCCCACGTAGAATTTAGACAGGGGGGCGTAGGAGAACGCCGCCGCGACAGGCAAGAGCATCACTCGCGTATCAGCATCGTTTTTACCGCTGATGTTTTTAAACTGCTCAAATTGGTCGGCTGACAGGGTGGCATCAAATGACTCGCTCAGCACGATGGGTTTGAGGTAATCGGCAACGTCGCTAGGGAGCTGTGTCAGGGCTTGTTCTATGCGGCTGGTCATAGTGAATCCTTTGTTGTTATTTCAGAGTCAAGCTCGATGCTAGGGAAAACATAGCTAGGTTGTTGACATCTTGTGATACTGGACAATCATTCTATGCGACGCACCAAACAATACAGTGATAAAAATCACACTTACGTTTGTAACGAGTGCAAATTTGCTGATAGATGAGTGATGTCACACAATTCTGGCGCACTGTCTAGCCGCAGCTAGTGCGATAACCAGAGTGCCAGAGCAAAAAATGACGGTGCCAATATGGAGGTGATCACGCCACATACCACCAGAGCCAGAGAGCTAAACGCCGCATCTTGCGCGTTTTTCTCCGCACAGGTCGCGGTGCCAAGGGCATGTGAGACAGTGCCCATGGTCAGACCCTTTGCAATTGGGTGGGTGATGTTTAACAGCCCATAGATAGGGTAGGCAAAAATCGCCCCAAACAAGCCGACCAATAGCACCAAAATCGCTGCAATCGCGGGTTCGCCACCCAAATGGCTAGAGACTTCCATCGCAATCGGTGTGGTTACCGATTTGCCGAGTAAACTGGCGATCAAGGTTAAGTCGGTGTCTAGGCTAACGGCAATCAGACTGGCCGTCGCCATTGACAGGACGCTACCCACGCCGCATGCCAACATAATGATGCGCCAATTGGCCCGAATTTGAGGGAGCTGCTCATACAGTGGGTAGGCCAAGGCCACAACCGCAGGCTGCAGCAGGAGATTGATCCAGTGATTGCTTTCGTAATAGGTTTCAAAAGGAACGCTCAGCCAAGTCAGAAGCGGGATAAGAACCGCTAGGCTGACCAGCAGCGGGTTCATTAACGGTGAGTTGACTCTACTGCACACCCAACGCGCACTCAAAAACACCACCACAGTCACGAGTAGCCACATCATTGGTTGCCTCGCTTAAGCAGGCGATCGAGCATCCAGCCCAGAGAGATGAGGACAATCGCCGTGCCACCAATCGCACTTGCCAGAATTGGCCACGCATTGTGGTAGAGCAGATCGAAGTGTTCCATCAAGCCGACACTGATGGGCACAAACAGCAGTACCATATAGCGAATAAACAGCGTCGCACCGGGTTTGACCCACTTTGAGGGCACCAAGCCGCTTGCCATCAAGCAGAACAAAATAAGCATGCCGATGATGCTGCCGGGAATCGAGGTCTTCAGCCATTGCTGAATATTAAGACCGGCGATCAGGCAGAGAAAAATCAAGCCAAATGAGATGAAGTAGTGCAATAAAGTACGAGGCATAAGAGCGGTGTTGCCTTAAGAGACCAACTGTTGAACGTATTGATAGACCGATTTTAAGATAGCGACTTTCTTTTCGTCACTTTCATGTTCATGAACTAAGTTTTCCAGATTGATCATGTAATTTTCAATGCGACTTTCGAAGTACTCGCGGCAATGCGCCGCCCACTGCTGCTGCTCTTTTTCATCCAATGTCCATGGGTAGTGGCGTGCGCGGTAGCGAAATAGTAGCGGGGCGATGCGTGGATCACTGAATTCAATGTCTAGACCTGCGAGTTGCTGCGGTTCAGTTTGGCGAATGATCTCCATGGCTGCTTTGTCGGCAGGAGAAAAGAAACCGTCATACAACTGAGTATCCACGTCGGATGACGCGGCGTACTCTCTTTCAATACTGTACAAGCCAATCAACTTTTCGCGGATTTCTGGGTGTTGGCGAAGCGTGGCTAGGTTTTGTAAGCACTGCTCGCGGTCGATGCCAATATGAGCGGCATTGTCCGCCGTGAGGGTTTTCGCAGGGGCGAGAATTGGGCACTTATTGAGATGCACCAGTTTGACCGGCACGGGCAGTTCATCTGGCCCTAGGTCGTCTCGCTTGGTGTACAAACGCGTGTTGAGTGCGTCGACATCAAGATCCAACAGTGGCTGAGGATCTTTGGCTAAGTCCACCATGATAACCGCGTTTTGGTTGGTCGGGTGCCACGCCACTGGAACCATCCAACTGGTGTATTGGCACTCTCGGCCTAACATGCCGGAGACGTGCATCAAGGGGGTCATGTTGACAATATCGATCAGCTCATTGAGTTTGCGTTTGTGGCGCATCGACAAAAAGTAATCAAACAATTTGGGCTGTGCGGCTTTGATTTTTTTTGCCATCTCAATGGTGGCAATCACATCCGCCATCGCGTCGTGCGCGTTGGCGTGTTCAATGCCATTGGCGACCGACAAATGTTCCAACTTAAAGCTAATAAAGCCTTCTTCGTTTTCTGGCCACTCGATGCCTTCAGGTCGCAACGCATGACAAGCGCGTAGCACATCCAAAAGATCCCAGCGAGAGTTGCCGTTTTGCCAGCTCCACGCATAGGGATCAATAAAGTTGCGGTAACAGGTATAGCGCGTCACTTCATCATCAAAACGAATGCTGTTGTAGCCCAAGCTAATGGTATTGGGCGTCGCCAATTGCGCGTGAATCTGAGCGATAAATTCAGGTTCTGGCAGCCCTTTACTGACCGCCGTTTGCGGCGTGATACCCGTGATGAGCGCCGCTTCTGGCGCGGGTAAGTAATCGGCAGGTGGCTGACAGTAAATCACCAGCGGCTCACCGATGATGTTGAAATCCATATCGGTGCGTACGCCTGCAAACTGGCTCGGCCTGTCTTTGGCAGGGCTGGTTCCCCAAGTCTCATAATCAAAGAAGAAAAACGTCGGTTGATTATCAGATTGCATGGGTTCTCCAGAAATTGCGTGCGATTGACGTGAAGTATCCGTCAAGAAAGGGCGCGCAAGCAAGGGAAATGGCGAAAAACTTTCAAGCTAGGGCAATGGGTGACGATTTTCTGCGCGTCAGGACAAATCAAGGACAATAAGGACCCGACGGCCAACGTAGAGGCGCTACGAGTCATCGACTGCTAACGATAACGCTCAATCAGCGCCAACATATCTGGGCTTTCGAGGACGCGGATTCTGCTATGGCCTTTTTCTTTTGCAAACAGTGCGTAATGCATGGCTCGCGCGACGTCACTGGCATGAATGGGAATCAGCTTGCGCAATGGGCCTATCATAAGTGGGCGCGCCACTTTTAGCACCGCTTGCAAAACCAGTTCATCATTTCTTGGCTTATCTCTTAGCCCCACTAATGGACCAGGGCGAAAGAACACCACTTGCTCAAACCCCATACGCTCAATGGTCAGTTCCATTTTTCCTTTACAGCGTAGGTAATGAGACAGTGAGCGCGATGACGCGCCATAACTCGAGACAACCGCGAGACGCGTCACGCCAAGCAGTTTCATTTCGCTCGCGACCTCACACACCAGTTTGACGTCGACGTGTTCTAGCGCCTCTTTAGAGCCTGCCTGCTTGCGTGTGGTGCCTAAACAAATGAAGCCATAGGTGGGGGTCGGTTTGTCGTCTGTCCACGTCTGTACTTCCAGTTCAGGGTGAATCAGCGTCTTTAATTTGGGATGAAAATAGGGCAAGGCTTTACGAGATAACGCGTAAATAGCCTCGATCGGCTCGGCCTCGAGCATCTGCTTCATTAGCTCGTTGCCAATTAGGCCCGTGGCGCCTGCCGTGATGACGACAAGCGGTGCACGTTCGTTGGGGTTGTGTTCAGTCTGGTTCACCGTCAGCCTTGCATGAATTCGAGGAAGGTGAACGAAGAATCCTACAGGATCAGTGAAAAGTCTATGATCTCATCCTATCTTTCGCGATCTAATGTGTATTTGTGTCCTTGTGTGGAAGAACCGGGGTTAGGTGAGTGAGAAAGGTAAGCGACGAGTGCTTTTCTTGGGTGAGGACGAGCCGTTTTTGGGTTTACTTGAACGTCGATTTGCAATCATACAGACCTCCTTGCGCTCTACGTTACTGATCAAAAGCGTTCTACGTTATTGATGAAAATATAGTACAAATGGAGAAAAATACCAGTTGAGGTCAATAAAACCGATGAATTGACCAGCAAATGGTCAATCACAACAGGGGCGGCGGGTGTTCAAAACGGTATTTCGCGGTACACTGACAAAAATTCAATCTCACCATAGGGATACGTGATGAACATTGACTTGACGACCATGCCGCCTGCGGACATTTATCATTTGATGACGCAAACGGTGATTCCCAGACCCATCGCTTGGGTACTGACGCAATCAGGCACGCAAAACTATAATTTGGCGCCGTTTTCGTACTTTACGCCGATTTCTAGTAATCCACCGCTGTTGATGTTTTCGGTGGGCAAAAAGCCCAGTGGCGAGATCAAAGACACGACGCGCAATGTACTAGCAAACCGAAAAATGGTGGTGCATATCGCTCATCAGGCGCAAGCCGAGTCGGTGACGCAAACCGCCGCAACCCTAGAGCATGGTGAGTCAGAAGTGGCAGCCACCGGTCTTGAGTTGGTTGGCTTTGACGGTTTTGAACTGCCTCGGGTGCAAGGTTGCCCGGTGGCGTTTGGTTGTTCGCTGTTTGAAGTCAAAGAGATCGGTGATACCCCGCAAAGCCTTATTTTTGCCAAGATTGAGCAGATTTACCTTGATCCTAATATCGTGACAGAAGAGGGCAAACGCCTGACGATTGATGCTCTGTCGCTCAACCCACTTTCCCGTCTCGGGGGCAGCCAATACGCTTTGACCCGTGACGTTTTTTCTGTAGCTAGGCCCAAATAACATGTTAAACCACGCTTTTTCTGACGCCATTTGGCACCGTATCAACCAAAAAACCAAACCTCTTGGCTCGCTTGGCTTGCTTGAGTCAGCCGCCCATCAATTGGCGCTGATACAAAGCAGCAAAGCGGGAAAACTCGCGCAGCGCATCACGCTCAACCAACCTGCTGCTATCGTCTTTGCCGGCGATCACGGGATTGCCGATGAGGGCGTCAGCATTGCGCCTAGCGCTGTGACGCAGCAAATGGTGCTTAACTTTTTAGCGGGTGGCGCTGCGGTGAACTGTTTCTGCCGCGCCAACGATGTTGCGCTTACTGTCGTTGATTGCGGAATCTTACTGCCTGTGGAGTCTGACTCGGCGCAGTTTATCTCTCAGCGTCTTGGCGAGAGAACCCACAATTTTGCCGAGCAAGCTGCGATGAGTTCTGAGCAGGTCGAGAACGGCTTGCGTCTGGGGGCGCAGGTGGTCGATAAGGTGATCGCATCTGGTTCTGAGCTGGTGATGTTTGGTGAAATGGGCATTGGTAACACCAGTAGCGCGGCGGCCCTGCTGAGTGCCTTGACCAAGGAGCCGGTTGAGCGCTGCGTCGGCCGCGGAACGGGCATCACCGATGAGCAGTACGAGCGTAAAGTGGCGCTGGTTGCTCAAGGTGTTGCGCGCTGTGACGGTCTAGACGTGAAAGAGATATTGGCCGAGGTCGGCGGGTTTGAGATTGTGCAGATGGTTGGCGCTTTCTTGGCGGCGGCTAAAGCGAAAGTGCCGGTGCTAGTTGATGGTTTCATTGTCAGTGTGGCAGCGTTGGTGGCAAGCGAACTTGAACCTTCAAGCCGAGAGATGATGATTTTTGCCCACCGCTCGCATGAGTCGGGTCATCAATTGTTGCTGCAAAGACTGGAAGCTTTGCCGCTGCTTGACTTGCAGCTGCGCCTAGGTGAGGGCACTGGCGCGGTATTGGCCGTGCCTTTGCTGCGCAGCGCCGCCGAGTTCTACAACACGATGGCGAGCTTTGAAGAAGCCGGAGTAACGGTCTAATGTGGCGCGCGAGCAAATATCAATGGCAACTGTTTTGTTTGGCGTTGGGATTTTTCTCGCGTCTCCCTATCCCGTCTTCGACGCCTTATAGTGAGGCGCGCATGAACCAAGCCGGGCGTTATTTTGCGTTGGTCGGCGCGATTTTGGGCGCGTTGTGCGCCTTGGTGTATGGCGCAGCGCAGTGGTGGCTGCCCAGCAGTGCGGCGCTGTTTGTCATGATGGTGTTTAGCTTGATGCTCACAGGCGCCTTTCATGAAGATGGCCTAACGGACATGGCGGATGGTATTGGCGGCGGCATGACCACCGAGCGCCGCCTTGAGATCATGAAAGACAGCCGCATCGGTACTTATGGCGCCAGTGCACTTATCATGGCGCTGTTGGGTAAGTTTGTTTTGCTGAGTGAACTCATCGAGCAAGTGAGTCAAAGTATCACTGCCATCGGTGTGATCCTTATTGTCGGCTATACCTTGAGTCGTGCGGTAGCCGCCTCATTAATTTTCGATATGCCTTATGTCAGCGATCTCAGTGGCAGTAAAAGTAAGCCCTTGGCACAGCGTCAAACTCGGCTTGAATTAGGCATTCTCCTTATGACGGCGGCAGTGCCTTGTCTGTTTTTATCCGCAGGCGCGGTACTAGCGCTAGTGATTGTCGCTGTGGTGTTTCGCTTTGGTTTTAAACGCTGGTTGCAGGCGCGCCTCGGCGGCTTTACTGGTGACTGCTTGGGCGCGGCGCAGCAGATCATGGAGTTGCTCTGTTATCTCACGTTGCTTGCGCTCGGTGGCCCCATTCTCACTGGAGGTGCAGGGTGACGATTCATTTGGTGCTTGGCGGCGCTCGCTCAGGCAAATCGCGCTTTGCCGAAGCGCAAATTCGCTCGCTGTGTGAAGCGGGTAACGCCGCGCTGGGGAGTGAGGTAGTCAAAAAACACTACATCGCCACGGCAACTCATCTCGACCAAGAAATGGCCAGTCGGATTGCGCACCATCAAGCTCAGCGCGTCGGTGAAGGGTGGCACCTGCATGAGTGTCCCACTGAGTTGAGTGAGCAACTGGTCCACTTTGGTCAGTACGATGTGGTGCTGATCGATTGTTTGACGCTGTGGCTGAACAATGTCATTTACAACGGCGGCGAGACGCTCAGTGATGAAAACACCCAGCAACGCGTGGCGCAGTTAGTAACGAGCATTCAGCGCTGCCGCGCGGATATTGTCTTAGTCAGCAACGAAGTAGGGTTGGGTGTGGTGCCATTGGGTGAAATCTCGCGTCGCTTTGTCGATCACGCCGGTTGGATGAATCAAGCCATTGCTCAAGTGGCGGACAAGGTGACGCTGGTGGCCGCCGGTCTACCTGTTTCATTGAAATCGTAGGAGTGCGGATGTCTTCTATCCGAGTCTCGCTTGTTCGTCACGCCAAAGTGGATGGCAAGCCTGCTTTGTATGGTCATACGGATGTGGCGGTGGCGGCGGAGCGCCAACAGGCGTTCGCGCGTGCGTTGGCGGAAAATGGATATGCTTTGCTGCCGATCGTTTGCTCACCGCTGCGTCGCTGCGCTGATCTTGCTAAAGCCCTGCATGCGTTGGGTGAGGAGCAACCAAGCGCCGCCAGTCCATTCAACCATTCGATCTCAACCCCAGTTACGGTCCCTGTGACGATAGAGCCTCAATGGCGCGAGATTTCGTTTGGTCAACTCGACGGTATTCCTTTTGATGAGGTGGGCGAGCAGTGGTCTGCACTGGAGGCGTTTTGGCAGCATCCGGCTCAGCACCCGTTACCCGGTGCAGAAACGTTAGAGCGTTTTTATCATCGCGTCGTCAACGCTTGGCAAGCGTTTGTTGCTGAGCTTTCACGCGATACCTTGGTGGTGATGCATGGCGGCACGATTCGGATGATTTTGGCTTATGTGCTGGGGCTCGATTGGCAAAATCCGGCGCTGTTTTCAACCTTACATATTGAGAACCAATCCATCACGCAGCTTGAGTTTTACACTGATGAGAGCGGTCAGGTACAAGCTCAGCACGCACGGGTCCGAATGATTGGCGCACCGCTAGGGACTGGATAAGCACTGTTTAAGGTTATCTCCTAATCGCTTAAGGCTCTCTTGTCACCGATAGCGACTTAAAAATGGCGAGCAGGTATCACGTTACATCAATCGATACGCAATGGGCTGCATTTAAGCACACAAAAGCGCATCGAAAGACGCAAAAGAGGATGCGTTTTATTGTGATTCGATTACACTGCCTAAAGCTTGGCGCGTTGTCAGAATGGGACGACGGCGCGTCATGAACAACCTCTTTAAATGATTGAAGTTTTTACGTAGCTGAACGGGGCGCCGTTCGGTTGCCTGCACAGTGAGTCTTGTGGGTAGGGTGATGCCCAGTTGATGGATAATTTTCGATGAAGCACACAATCGGTGTCGATAAGTTTGATCGCTTCTACATAAATTGTCGGTTCAATTCATTAACATACACCGCTGTGCAATAAAGGAGTAGCGCATGACGAAATCCCTCTTTCGCCAATCTTTTCTTTTTGACAGCCTCAATGTCGATCAAGAGATGCCTGTGGGTGAAATGACGGTCGCCAATGGCGTCGTTTTCCGGCTTCATCAACGTGGCGTTTTGGAAGTGATTCCTGCCGACTTTGATGAGACCACCAAGCATATTATTTTGTCTACCGGCATTCATGGTGATGAGACTGCACCGATGGAGCTCATTGACAAGATTGTCGATGACATTCAAACAGGTTTCCAGCCGGTCAGGGAGCGTTTGCTGCTGATCGTTGCCCATCCGCAAGCCACCAATGCTCATACTCGATTTATTGACGTGAATCTGAATCGTCTGTTTGACGATAAAGACTACGAGCCGAGCATTGAGCTATCGATTGCTAATGAATTGAAAGACGTCGTCGGGCGCTTTTACCACGGCACTGACCCTGCCGCTCGTTGGCACTTAGATCTGCATTGTGCGATTCGTTTATCAAAGCACTATACCTTTGCCGTTAGCCCGAAAGTGCGACATCCGGTGCGCAGTAAAGCCCTCATGGATTTTGTCGCCAGTGGCCACTTAGAAGCAGTGATGTTTTCAAACGCGCCCTCAAGCACCTTTAGTTGGTTCAGTGCAGAGAATTTTGCGGCGCAAGCTCTGACGGTCGAATTAGGTCAAGTGGCCAAAATCGGTGAGAACGAACTGGGCAAGCTGGTTGCGTTTGATTTGGCGATGCGCGATCTGATTTCGCGCAGTAAAGCCGAGCACTTACCGCGTAAGCCGACTATGTATCGCGTCAGTCGTACTATCGTTCGCCTGCATGACGATTTCGACTTTTTGTTTGCCGATGATGTCGAAAACTTTACCGCGTTCAAACATGGCGAAGTGTTTGGCCATGATGGAGACAAACCGCTGCTGGCGAAAAACGAAGGAGAAGCGGTCGTCTTTCCAAATCGTCATGTCCCGGTTGGACAGCGCGCGGCACTGATGGTCTGCCCGGTAAAAGTCCGCTACGAAGAGGATCAGGTCGTTTACGATTAATCGTCTTCTAACACTTTTCATTTTAGTGGCTTAGCGTTATCGTTAGGCCACTGTTCTTTCTAGCCCGCCGAATTGACCTACCTTGCATGGAATTTAGCCAACTTTTACATCGTAAACAGCACCGTTGGACACGCGCCGCATGGTTAGGTGCCGGATTGTTTCTTCTAGTGAGTCTGTTTTACGTCATGGTCGGCGAAGTGTTCATTAATCCGCTTGGCGAGCTCAGCCACATTCAAACCCAGCTGCTTGTTCATCTGCGTCTGCCTAGATTGATCTCTGCCGTGGCGATCGGAGCGGCGTTGGCGTTGTCGGGGGCAGTGCTGCAAGTCTTGCTTGGTAATGTGCTCGCAGAGCCCGGTGTGCTCGGCATTTCCGGTGGCGCGAGCATTATGATGGTGCTGGTGCTGTTTTGTTTCCCTGCGTTTGCGACGCCGTTAGGTTATATGCTAGCAGCGATCGTCGGTGCGCTATGCTTTACCTTACTGTTGGTCTCGATGGCCAAAATGATGAAGCTGACGACAACACGTCTTCTCTTGGTGGGGGTCGCGCTGGGCATTTTGTCGGGGGCAGTGGTCACTTGGGCTTTCTATTTCAGTGATGATTTAAGCCTCAGGCAGTTGATGTATTGGCTGATGGGCAGCATTGGCGGCGCAAGTTGGTCTCATCACTGGCTGACGTTAGCGCTTATCCCGGTTGTGGTTTGGCTATGTAGCAAGGGAGCGCTGCTGGATCGACTGATGCTTGGTGACGTTTATGCTAAGCAGTTGGGTATCGATACTGACGCCGTACGCTGGAAACTGATTTTGGCGGTATCGATTTTGGTCGGGGGCGCGGTCGCACTCGGTGGAGTGATTGGCTTTGTCGGCCTGGTTGTCCCGCATTTGCTGCGTTTATCGCTGGGCAGCGAAAACCGCTTTTTGTTGCCACTCTCTGCGCTTTGCGGGGCACTATTAGTGCTGGTGGCGGATCTTATTGCGCGAACCGCGCTGCATTCGGCGGAACTGCCGCTTGGCGTTGTGACCACCTCAATAGGCGCACCGGTGTTCATTTGGATGTTGCTGAAAAATCATGATTCACATTAATAATCTCTCTGTTGGCTCGCGTTTGCTTCCACTCTCTTTTGAGGTCAATCAGGGAGAAATCGTCCATGTCATTGGCCCAAATGGCAGTGGCAAAAGTACTTTGTTGACCGCTATCGCAGGGCTATTAACGGCGAAAGGGGAGGTGAGGATTGGTGAGCTTGATGTGGCCAAGGCGTCGATGCCTTCTTTAGCCTCCTGCCGGGCTTTTTTAAGCCAAAGCGATCGCCCAGCGTTTAACATTGAAGTGGTGCAGTACTTGGCGTTGTCGCTGCCAAGCCAAGCGAAAAGCGTACTTGATGAGGTGAATGCGGCGGTCCACACCCTCGCTCAGTGGTTACAGTTAGAGGATAAGCTGCATCGTTCGATTCATCAGTTGTCTGGTGGGGAGTGGCAGCGAGTGCGCCTATGTGGGATCTGTCTGCAAGTCTGGCCAACACTGAATCCGTTGGCGAAGGTATTGATTCTTGATGAACCGGCGGCGCCGCTCGATATTGGTCAAGAAACGCTTCTTTACCGTTTGATCGATAAAATCGCCCAATTAGGCATTACAGTGGTGATGTCCAACCACGACCTGAACCGAACCTTGACTCATGCGCACAAGGTGGCGCTGCTCGATCGCGGCGTGTTGCAACAATTTGGTCTGCCTGAAGAGGTATTGAATGAGGCGCAGCTGTCGCGCGTGTTTAATACTGAGGTCCGCTGCGAATCGATTCGCGGCAAGCGGGTTCTGCTGTTCTAACGCTTATCGCACTTCGCTGTGCTTTAGCACTCATTATCTATTTCATTATCATCCACACTATCCCTCACGAACTTGCCTTTAAAGCAAATAGTCGAACTGAACTAGTGCAGCGTTGCACTGAATCGGTTCGCGTGCCAAAGCAGTAGCGTCGGTAAATTATTGCTTCTCACGCAAATTTTTTTAAAAAACAATAACTTAACTATTTTTATAAAGTTGGCACGCTGTTGGCATTAGTGAAAGGGATACATTCTCGTTCTTGTTAGGCTGATTCAATTTTTCAGTACCCCAGAAAAATTGAACGTCGTCAAATTATGACTATGGCAGCTTCCGCCACCTAAGGATTCCCGTCCGTAGGTGGCGGCTTTTTTTCTAGCGTAAGCTTTTCTTAATGAGCGCTTATTGTAGAGGAAGCTTTTTGTTCAAGAAAAACGAGCGCAATAAAGCGGGTTATTGAGTCAGCGGCGCTAAATCCGCAGGACGGTAATAGACCGATTTCAACACCTTTCCTTGACGGATGGTTTTTGCGTCTGACACAAAATCTTTGGCACATTTCGCGATCAGGTAATCGCCTTTTTTCACTGCGGTCAGCTCGATACCTTGCTTGGCGTAGTGCGCCTCGGTGTCAGCGAATTCTTGCTCATTACGACACACTTTACTCATGTTGCTCGAGTGTACTTCATCCCAACACGGCAGAAAGTCGATACCACGGTTAACGGCCACATTAAGCAATACATCAATCAAATAGTTAATCGCAAGATTATCTTCAATACGTTGCTGGCCTAGATGCACCAATCGACCCATCAAAACATAGACGCTATCGACAATCGCATCGGCTTGTTCGGTTTTGCAATCCGCTTCAGCCAGTTCGGTCATTTCTTCAATGATCAAAGACGTATGGAGAGTATCCGCTTTGTCGTCTAAGCTTTCAGGTGAGGCGACAGGTAAATCGAAAGTGCTACGAAATTCAGTGATGTCTTGGTACAGGTGATTGAAAAGTTCAGTGGTGAGTTGGGTCAATTGCATATCAGCTAAGCCTAGGGTTACGAAGTATTGCCAAACGTGAAGAGAGTAAGCAAAGGTTAAGACGTGCGGCAATAGTAACAAACCGCCCTATGTCCCGCCAGAGTAACTCTGTAATCGTACGACTCATTTGATATTCGTACCCTGTGATACGTTCGAGCTCGTCCATTGACCGCTGATAAAATGGCTACCACGCTTCCATTTTGAATGAAAAGCAAGAGAACCCCTCTTTCTATATGGGAGTTGATGCTTATAATTCTATTAAGGACTTCACGCTGATAGGGCAACATCATGGTAATAGAAAGCGAAAGTGAAAAAGTGATCAGACGTCTGTATCAAATCACCAATGATTACAGTAAAGGCTTTGATATTCAGGTGAGTCAGCTCATCATGATGGGGTTAGAGCGCTTTAATTTAGATATCGGCATTTTGTCACGCATCGATGGCGGCACATACACGGTGTTGCACTGCGTCGTTCCTGAAGGCGCGGATCTTAAAGCGGGTGACACCTTTGAATACGATTGCACCTATTGCGAAATCACCTGCTCATCGTTTGGCCCTGTAGCGATTGAGCACATGGGGGAAGATGATGCCCACGCGATTCACCCTGCCTACAACGCGTTTGGTTTGGAGTCCTACATTGGTGTGCCTATTTTTGTCGATGATGAAATTTTTGGCACCTTGAACTTTTCTTCACCGATTCCTTACCCACGCAAATTCAAAGATATTGATATCGACGCGCTTAAGTTGATGGCGTCATGGATTGAGGTCGAGTTGATTCGTCGCAAGCAGGAGACGCGCCTGCAAGAGCTCAATGCCTCTCTCGAGTTTCAAGCATTCCACGATCCTTTAACTAAATTAGCCAATCGCCGCGCGATGTTTAAAACCATTCATGTGGATTTGGAACGTATGAAACTGGCCGGCGGTCAGGGCAGCTTGGCGATCATCGATATTGATCACTTCAAAAAGGTGAATGACACCTTTGGTCATCAAATTGGTGATGACGTGATACGTAAAACCGCCGACGCGCTAAAAGCGCAGTTAACCGACAGTGATTTTATCGCCCGTTTTGGCGGGGAGGAGTTTGTCGTCTGGCTACCCGATCGAGATCCGACCGCACGTAAAACCGTGATTGAGGCGATGCACCGTGCGGTCAACAATACGCTGCTCGACGGTAAACCCATTACGGTTTCCGTTGGCGCGACCCACTTCGATTTTGCGAATGCTCGGGTGACAGACTGCCAGAAATCCACGCTTGATGAGATTCTCGCCATTGCCGATGAGGGGCTCTACAGCGCCAAAGCCAGTGGTCGCAACCGCATCGAGTGGCGCGAGTACCATACCGACCACGCCGCGGCGTGATCGGCGACTGCGTTAAAGAGCTTTAGGAGAACAGATAAGGGAATAACTGACGCTTTTCTTGATCAGTCAGTGATTCGACTCGGTCGATATTGGTGTCAGGAATGGCTTCTGGGTTGGGGTAGTGACGCAAGACTTTCTCCATGCTCTCTTCACGAATGAGATGAAACACGGGGTAGGGTGAGCGATTGGTTAAGTTCTCATCATCGTCTGGCTCAGTGCCGCCAAAGCAGTAGTCGGGGTGGAATGTGGCCAGTTGGAAAATGCCCTCATAGCCTTGCTGTTTAATCAAGGCTTCCACCCAATCAATAAACAGATTGTAATCATCAAACGATTGCAACATCTCTGGCACCACCACTAAGGTGGTTTCCCGCTCCTCGGCTGAAAGTGCCTCTAGAGCGATAAGCTCACTCAATAGGTCTTCAAGAAGAGACGCTTCGTCGGTGGCGTCACTGGTCACGATATGAATTTGTCCATTGCGCTGCGGTTTTGCGGCAAACGGACAAAGGTTAAGACCGATCACGACCTGATTAAGCCATTGCTCAACGGCGCTGATGATAGGAGAAGGGTTGGCTGAGAGAGTCATTTTGCTTCCAAATTCTGATTTGAGCCAAGCATATCAGAATTTGCCTTCACAGGCGGCACTCTTGTGTGGGTAGTCTGCCGCGACAGCGCCGCACAAAGAAAGAAAATCATCACATAGAGCAGCATGCCACCAGCGATGACGGTTGCCCAACCACCGTGTTGCCAACAGTAAATCAAGAAAAAGCCCCCGATACTGCCCCCGACGTAATAGTGCACGAGATAGAGTGCAGTTGCCGTCGCCTTGGCTTGCGTCGCTTTTTGGCTCACCCACGCGTAGGCCAGTGTGTGGGTGAAAAAGGCGCCGAAGCTAATCAGCATCAACCCCAGAAGCATGAAAGGTAGGGTATCGACGTAGGCACTCCACATTCCAAGCATACTGATTAGCGCGCCCACTTTGATGCCAAGTAGCGGCGGGTAACGCTTATTCCAAACCGAGGTGAGCTTGGAGCTCAATGTGCCGGGCAGATAGCACAGGAAGATCAGCGCCGCCAACCCAACTGGAAGAGAATGCGGTTCGGCCACGGAACGAAACCCCATCACCGAATAGAGGTTCACAAACAGCGCAAAGTTGACACCACCAATCAACATTGCGAGCCAAATAGTGCGGTTTTTGAGGTGCTCGACTAGTGCGCGATTGTGGTAGCGAAGCATCCCTTTGGCGGGCTGGAAATGTTGCTGCTTGGGGAGCAGTAACGCGACCGCGATAGCGCCAACTAAGGTGAACAGCGCCATCACCAGTACCGCGAACTCCCAGCCCAGTTGGTCGGTGAGGATACCACCAACAATACGCCCTGTGATACCGCCGAGTGAGTTCGCGGCAATGTAGCCACCAATCGCTTGACCAAACGCAGCGCTGCTCAGCTCTTCAACCATATAAGCGACGGCGACAGAGGCAAAGGCCGCCAAGGCGATGCCCATCATCGCGCGCAGTAAAACCAAGCCCAGCAGAGACTCAGTATAGAACATGGCGAGACCAATCACGGGCATCGCAAACAGGCCAAGCAACATAACACTGCGTCTGCCGGTGGACTCGGATGCGACCGCCCAAGGCACAAGGAAAAAGGACAGCGCTAGGGTGCTGGCGGCAAAAATCCAGTTCACTTGGGTTTCTGACACGCTGAAATGACCGGCCATAAAAGGCAGCATGGGCTGAAAAAGGTAGAGATTACAAAACACCAGAAAGGAGCCCAGCGCTAGGCTGAAAGTCACTCGTTTGTACGCAGGGCTAGACAGTTCAATCATGGTTACTCGTATGGGTGTGATCAGTCAGGAGAGTGTGATCACATTATCAGTCTCATCTTGATTTATAAAATATATTAAAAATATCGTTGTCATATGTTTTTGATCTCATTAAGACGGCCAGAGGAGTGCCATTTTGGAGAGTAAACCTTTGCGTTATTTTGTCGCGGTGGCTGAGCATGGTCACTTTACTCAAGCCGCCAAAGCCTTGCACATTGCACAGCCTGCCCTGAGTATCGCGATTCGAAAATTTGAGCAGACGCTGGGTGTTGAGCTGTTTCGCCGCGAAGACCGTCGCATCTCCTTAACCCCAGAGGGAGAGGTGCTCTACGAGCATGCCAAACGAATCATCCAGCAACTAGATGACGCCAAATTGGCTATTGATGAGATGAAGGGGCTGGAAAAAGGCGAAGTCAGGCTTGGCGCTCCCAGTATGATGGGGTCCTATTTTTTTCCGCGCATTATGATGGCGTTCAAAAGCCACTATCCCAATCTTAAATTGACGCTGGTGGATGCGGGGGCGCGCTCGGTGCGGCAAATGTTGCTCGATGGGGAGCTGGATATTGGTGTGATTGACAGTGAAAATGTGCCTGAGGACTTAGCCACCGATCATTTGCTGGATTCGGAAATGGTCGCGGTGGTCAGCCCAACGCATCCGTTTGCCCAGCGCCAAGCGATCGATTTTGATGAGTTTTTTGAGCACGAACTGGTGCTGTTTAAGCCCGGCTATTTTCACCGTGGGTATCTGGAGCAAAAAGCCAAGGCGTGTCAAAAGCCGCTCAAATTCTCGTTTGAGACCAACTTGTTGCCGATGATTCTTAGTATCGTCAAACAGGAATTTGCCATTACCGCTTTACTAGAGTTAGTGCCTGAGCATGAAAAAGCGGTCGTGGGTGTGCCGTTCACACAACCGGTCACTGTCAGTTTAGCGCTCGCTTGGCGCAAGGATGGCTACCTCTCAATTGCGGATCGAACCTTTATCGACTTCGTAAAGCGTTATGTATGATGGACGAATAAGGATAACAACACACTCAACAAAGGACTTGTATGCGCATTGCCATTCATCAGCTCAACACAACAGAACATTCAACACCGCTAAAGATTGAACGATGGGAGATTGAAGACGGCCACTCATGGGGCGTATTCAGCTCTGAAGGCGATATCGGATCGCAACTGGGCGCACTGCTTTGCGGCGATGCCCCCTTTGAAGGCGTTCAGGATGCGGTTGACAGGAGTGAAGGCCGCGTTGCACAAGTCTCGCTAGCGAGCCAGCAGCAATTACTCGAAGAAGAAATTGCTAATGATGACACCGATTTTCTCGACAGAATCGATAGTGGGACGAGCGTTGAAATCTTGGTTAAACAGCAGTGTGATGATCTTGAGTATGCCAATCAATTGATGAGTCAGCTCGATTTGTGCCATTTAGCCAACAGTGGTTTTCGTCAGTTGTCGACGGGAGAAACTCGCCGCGTGATGTTGGCGCGCGCACTGGCCAGCAAGCCTGATCTGTTGGTACTCGATAATCCGTTCTCCGGTCTGGATGTGGCCCATCGTGAGTCGCTGTCGACAACGCTGGCAGAAATGGCGCAACAAGTGCAGATTATCGTCACCTTCAATCGTGAAGAAGATTTGCCCCCTTGGATTGACCAAGTCGCGCTGTTTCATCACGGACAATTGGAGAGCACGATGACCTCCGCCGCTTGGCATGCGCACCCAGTGATTGCTCAGTTGCAATCGCAATCAGAGCAACAAAGCGAGCACATGTTGGCGTTGGTGCGTAAACATCAGCACAGCAATGATCTGCCCAGTCCAGTGTTTGCCATCAAGGATGGGGAGGTCGCGTACACCGACAAAACCATCTTCACCCAGCTCAATTGGCAAATCGATAAAGGTCAACATTGGCAGATTAAAGGTCCAAATGGTTGTGGTAAAAGCACACTGCTCGGGCTGATTTTTGGCGATCACCCTCAATGCTACTCCAACGATATTACCATTTTCGGCCACCAGCGCGGCAGCGGTGAAACCATCTGGCAAATCAAGCAGAACATCGGCATGGTGTCCTCTTCATTGCATCTGCAGTATCGAGTCAGTTGCAGCGTACTGGACGTGATTCTCTCGGGCTTTTATGACTCCATCGGCCTCTATCAGCAGCCGAGTAAACGTGAGCTGCAAACCGCACACGAATGGCTCGCCATGCTCCACATGACCGACTGCGCCAAGCGCTCGTTCCGTGAGCTGGATTACGGCCAGCAGCGATTGGTGTTAATCGCTCGCGCGCTGGTGAAACAACCCGCCCTGTTGATTTTAGATGAGCCCTATCAAGGACTTGACTACTTAGGGCGTCGGTTAGTGAAAAACAGTTTAGAGATGATCGCGCGTGAAAATCTTAGCCAACTCTTGTATGTCTCGCACTATGAGGCCGACAAGCTGGAGGCTATCCGCAATGAGCTCAGCTTTGAGTTTGACGAGTCGATGGGCTGTTATGTCCCTCGGGTTGTCATGGGTGAATCAAGTGGCGCATAAACGGCGTGTGTCACCCTGACAAACAGGCTCGGCTCATCTACGCTTAAGATAGTCTTATTATTCAGGGAGTAGCGTCGATATGATGCGGTTTTCTGCGGCCATGATGGCCACGGTGTTAAGTTGTGTAACCTGGGCGGCGAAGCCGGAGTTCGTGACTCTTTATTTGGATGCGGATAGGACAGGGCACCTTGAATCGGCGCAGTCGATTGAACAAGGTGTGAAAGTGGCACTGGCGGAAGTCGATAACCAACTCAACGGCGTACCTGTGCGCTTTGTTGTGCGTGATCACAGAGGCAACGTCAAACGCAGTAAACGCCATATGGATGAGTTTTTGCGCGATGCCAATGCCTTAGTGTTTGTCGCTGGGATGCACTCTCCGCCGTTGATCAAATACCGTGATTTTATTAACCAGCAAGGCATATTGACGTTAGTGCCTTGGGCTGCAGGAACGCCAATCACGCGCTCGCTCGAAAGCGATCAGAACTTTATTTTTCGACTCTCTGTGGATGATTCCAAAGTGGGCGGGTTTCTTCTCAACGTCGCCTTTGAGCAGGGCTGCTCTGTGCCCCATCTAGTGCTGGAAAACACCGGCTGGGGCAAATCAAACTACAAAGCGATGATGCGCGCGTTGCCCAGTGATGTGGATGCTGAGGTCAAGGTCTCTTGGTTTGACTGGGGTATACAAGCGTCAGACGCGCGAAACATCGTTCGCCAAGCGCAGCAAGACAAGGCGCAATGTTTGCTCTTGGTGGGTAACGCTCGCGAAGGCAAAAATATTGTTGATGCGGTGGCCGAGCTCAATGCCTCCCTGCCCGTGTACAGTCACTGGGGAATAACCGGCGGACAGTTCGCGCAAAATGTGCCGTTTGAGGTGCGAGAAAAAGCGCAACTGACCTTTGTTCAGTCTTGTTTTAATTTTTACAGCAACGCGCTCACGCCATTCCAAGCAGGGGTGTTTGAGCGTGCAAGCCGCTTGTTTCCGGAGCAGTTTACATCAACCAATATTCAAGCGCCGGCGGGTTTAGTCCATGGTTATGACCTGACACGCGTTCTCATCGCTGCAGCAAACCGCATCGAGTGGCAACCGGAAATGCCCGACAATCGACGCGCATTGAAAGTCGCCCTAGAGTCACTAGAGACGCCAGTGCAAGGCTTGGTCAAACGCTACCAACAACCGTTTAGCCCTATCTCTAGGGAGAATATGGATGCACATGAAGCCTTATCGGCACAGGATTTGTGTATGGCGATGTATGACGAGCACGATGGCGTCAAATTGCGTTTGACCGACTCTAAGTAGCACGCAACAAATAACAATAACAACGAGGGATGCATCAAAGCAGTTCCCGAGGAGCAATATAGTGAATCCAGTTTGGTTAGGGCACGCTCAATGCTAAAGTTTGACAAAAAAAATGGCATGCAACTCTTCACCCTGTTTATCTTATTGGGCGCGAGTGTCTTTTTTCTCACCAGTTTTTTGTTTGTTCAGCATCAAGCACAGCAAACGGCGCAAGTGGTGATTAACGAGAGTTTAAAAAGCAAATTTTCCACGTTAGACAGTTATCTCAAGACCTATTTAGAGTCGAGACGAGATCGCTTAGCCAACATCGTAGAGCAGCCGATTCTGCTAGGCGCTGTGTTGGAGGGCGTTGCTGACTCCGCGTCCTTCTCGGATAAGTTGGCGCGCTTTAAACCGGTCGACTCGCAATCTTTCGTCAACGTGTATGACTTTGTGGGTGATAAAGTTTACTCCGAACTTGTGTTACCGCAGGCGGTGAGCACGTTTATCGCTCAGGAAGTGGCGAGCGGTCAGTTGCTCGAGTCGGTCTCCTATTCGATTTTTTCTCATCATGACGCGGATTTTCTGCTCGTAACCCTACCTGTCAAATACAACGGTTACTCAGAGGGCATCGCCGCCTACGTCACGCCTCTAGAGGGCACGGAGTTTTTCAGCGGTTTTGGCCATGATGACGCGCGATGGTTTGGCATCCGCCAAGCGCAGTTTGATTGGCGTATGGCCTCGCCTTTCCCTTGGGCCGTCGCCGAGCGCCCGATTCCTGATACCACCTTTACCTTGCTCTACAGTTATTCACCGAGTTTGGTTGAGGATGTCAAACGAGAGTTTGTGCAAAGCCTATTGACCGGGATGATTATCGCGACCGGTGTGGCGCTCTTTGTGCTCTATTTTTTGGGGCGTAAGGTGCTGGTCTCGCCATTTCAAGCGTTATATCGCTCGGAGCAGCAGCTACTGCACCAATCGGAAGAGCTCAAAAGAAGAGAGGCAGAGTCTGCACGCTTAGCTCGGGTCGCGAAGTACATGCGTGATGCGGTGGTGTTTGCGGATATCAATGGCTACATTCTTTGGGTCAACAGTGCTTTCGAGCGCTTAACGGGCTACCAGCAGCAAGAATTGATCGGTAAGAAACCCGGGGATGTCTTGCAAGGTCCGCTTAGTGATCGAGAGGTGATCAGCCAGATTCGCACCGCAATTCACAACCGAGAGCAGGGCTTTTTCGAGTTGGTCAATTACAACAAAGCGGGGCAGGCGTACTGGATTGAACTTGCCTTGACGCCACTGTATGACAAAGATGACCAGATTGAGGGCTTTATGGCGGTCGAACGTGACATTACCGAACGCGTTGAGCTGCAAAAGTCACTCAAGCAAAAAGCGCAGGAAGCCAACGCGGCCAGCGTCGCCAAATCGAAATTCCTTGCCGCGATGAGCCACGAATTGCGCACCCCAATGAACGGGATTTTAGGGGTGGGTGAGCTGCTACAGCAAGGAGACCTTACCGACGAGCAGCACGACTACATGGCGACCTTGCTCGATTCCGGTCAACATATGCTGGCGGTACTCAATGACATCCTCGATTTTTCTAAAATTGAGGCGGGTAAGCTGAAATTGGTGGCAACGGACGTGGAGATCGCCCCTTTTGTCGCCAAGTTCAGTCAGCTTTATCAGCCGTTATGCGAGGAGAAAGGGTTGAGTTTTCGTGTCGATAGCACCTTACCAGAGGATTTAGTCATTCGGGTAGACGAGACCCGATTAACCCAGATATTGCAAAACTTGTTCGGCAATGCCCTGAAATTTACCGCCGAGGGCGGTATTGATTTGTCTTTGTCACTCTCTGACTCATCCGAAACGATGCAGATCCGCATTAAAGACAGTGGTATTGGCATCAGCCAAGACAAGCAACGGGTGATTTTTGCGCCGTTCAGTCAGGCCGAGTCGGATACTACGCGCCGCTTTGGCGGTACTGGGCTTGGTTTGTCTATTGTCTCTGAACTGGTGGGTGCAATGGGCGGTGAAATACGAGTAGAGAGCGAACTCGGTCACGGCAGCGAGTTCATTGTCAGCTTACCGATAATACGCGCTGCAGCGCAGCAAGAGGCGGTGTCTACTGAGGCTGTCGTCAGTGATTACTTGGGTGATGGAATGCGCGCCTTGATTGTCGAAGACACACGCATGAATGCCTTGGTGCTGTCTCGGTTTCTTTCTAAGCTCGGGTTTGAATGCGAGGTGGCGGTGAATGGGGTTGAGGCAGTAGAAAAGGTCACGTCTGAGCACTTTGAGGTGATTTTCATGGACAACCACATGCCAGAAATGGACGGCATTCAAGCCTCTCAAATTATTACTCAGCTTAATCTGCAAACCCCGCCAGTGCTGATTGGTTGCACCGCCGACGCGTTTGAAGAAACGCGAGAAAATATGATTGCCGCCGGTTGCCAAGAGGTGATCACGAAACCGATCAATTCTCAGCAGCTTAATCGAGTGCTCGCTCAGGTGATGCCCAAGTAGAAACAGCGGTACTATTTTCCGCTGTAGATGCGCTCGAAGTTTTTCACATTCCAACCGATCATGTAACGATCGCCGATTTTCAGTACCGGTAAGGAGCGAGCGCCAATGGCGTCGAGCTCTTTGCGACCGCGCTGCATTTTCGCGTTGGTCAAACGATATGGGTAGCCTTTCTCTTCCAAGTATCGTTGAGCATCTTTGCAGTGCGGGCACTTATCTTTGACGTAAAGCACGAGGCGTTTCATGGGGTTTCTCCAGTGAGGTTGATCGCGATGAGTGTAATGAAAAGTCAGTGAATGACAAGGGCGAATAGGCTAGACTAGCGCCTTTTCGTCAACTCGGTAGAGCGATGAGTATCAATCCCGCATTAAGGTATGTGCAAGGTTATCCGCCACATATCGTTGATCAAGTGGCGCAACTGGTAGATTCCGGCAGACTGGCGACCTGGTTTCACCAGCGTTACCCTAACAATCACACCATTAAGAGTGAAAAGGCGCTGTTCGATTACACCATGGCGTTGAAAAACCGCTATATGAAGAAAACTGCGCCGCTGGGTAAAGTGGTGTACGACAATAAAATCCACATCATCAACAATGCGCTTGGCCTTCATACCTATGTGTCGAAAGTGCATGGCGGAAAAATCAAATCAAAGAATGAAATTCGCATCGCTCGCGTATTTCGAGAGGCACCTGAGCCGCTATTACGCATGTTGGTGGTGCACGAACTGGCGCACTTGAAAGAGAAAGAGCACAACAAAGCCTTCTATTCGTTGTGCTGCCACATGGAGCCCGACTACCATCAACTGGAACTCGACGCTCGATTGTTTATGATTTACCTCGAGACCCGAGACGAGCCAACGAACTAGGCATAAATGCCTTGTTGTTGATCACTCACTACACGTTACGCATTACAGATCATGGCTACACACCGTAAAGATTCGCACCCTTCGACCAAACGTGCGCAGAAAACACGAAATAGCGCTGCTCAGTCTGAGCCAAAGCATCGCTCGAATCGTGAGATGACGTTTATCAAGCAGCCAAGTAAGCCGGGATTACATCCTCGCAATAAACACCAAGGACGCTATGATGTTGCCGCGTTGGTCAAAGCGCTGCCTGCGCTGAAACCGTATGTTATTACCACCCCAGCCGGTGACAAGAGCATTCCATTTTCTGACCCTATCGCAGTGAAGCTGCTCAATAAAGCCTTGTTGGCGCATCACTACCAAGTCAGTGAGTGGGATATTCCCAAAGGGTATCTCTGCCCGCCTATTCCAGGGCGTGCTGACTACATCCATCGTCTTGCTGAGTTGCTTGAGGCGGATGTGCCTGAGGCGAAACACGCGAGTGTGCATGCGTTAGACATCGGCGTTGGCGCCAACTGCATCTATCCGATCATTGGCGCGGTGGATTATGGCTGGCACTACGTTGGCAGTGATGTGGACGAGGTGTCGGTGGACAATGCCAATCAGATCGCGAGCGCCAATGCGGTGTTGAAAGGCAAAATTGAAAGCCGATTGCAGCGTGACTCTCGGTTTGTGTTTAAACACATTATCGCCAAAGGCGAGCGTTATGCACTGACGACCTGCAATCCGCCGTTTCATAAATCCCTTGAAGAGGCGCAGCAAGGCAGCGAGAAAAAACTGGCTAATTTAAGTCGCAATAGGACGAAAAAAGGCAGCAATAAGGCCGCGGTCGCCGCCGCCAATGCGCCGCGACACAAAACGCCGCAAGGTTCGCCTATACTTAATTTTGGTGGGCAGAAAGCGGAACTGTGGTGTCCGGGTGGTGAAGCCGCGTTTGTGAAAAAGATGGCGTTTGAAAGTCGAGATGTGGCATCGCAAGTCCTTTGGTTCTCCACCTTGATCTCAAAGAAAGAGAATGTCCGTTGGCTGCGTAAAAATCTTGAAAAAGCCGGAGCGCTGGAAGTGCGCGTGGTTGAGATGAGCCAAGGGCAGAAAGTGAGCCGTTTTATGGCTTGGACGTTTCATGATAAAGCTAAGCGCGCCACTTGGTTTGATACCAAACCCCGTTAACCACTGATACCAATAGATGAGGAGGGCATATGGAGTTTGAGATTTATATGCCCTGTGAGCCCAGTTGGATTTGCGATAGCTTTCTTGCGCTGTTCGCGGTGCTGCTGTTGTGGGGACTGGGTTATTTTGTGCTGATCTTGTATCGAGAATACAAAAAAATTCACAAACGAAAATGATCAGTTTATCCGTTCGAGAGCGCTTCTAACTGCTTACGATACTTCTCTTCTAACGCACTGTTACCGGCGCGCTCTTCCAACTCGACCAGTAGGGCCAATGAGGCTTGTTGCACGCCAAACTGCTGGTGGAAGTTCATCAAGCGTATTCGCGCCGATGTGTATTCACCTTGCTCTATTTCAAGTTTAGTCAGGCGCAGCAGCGAGGTGACACGGCGCGGGTCGTGATCCAATGTGCGTTTGAAATAACCCATGGCTTGTTCGGGTTTGCCCGCTTTCAATGCACAGAGTGCCGCATTTTCATAGCTGGCGGAAATCAGGTAGTAGTAGGGCTGCTCAATGGCGCGATTAAACAGTTGATCAGCCTGAGGATAGCGCTCTTGTTTGCATAAAAACGTGCCGTAGTTGTTCATTACATTACCGTTTCTCGGGTGCTGTCTCAGCGCCGTTATATACAGTTTTTCAGCGTCCGCTTCTTCACCAACTTGCTCGAAATAGTGCGCCATCGCCAATTGTGCTCGGTAGTAACTTTTATCGTGCTGAAGGGCTTTTTCCAGATTTTCGCGGGCTTTCACCATATCACCCTGCTGTAAGTAACCCATGCCAAGGGCTAAGCGCGCATCGGCTTTTTCTCGTGGGATGGTATTGAGCTCAGGCTCAGGGTTATTGTCCACCGTGACACAGGCAGAGAGAAGTAACACCAAAGGAAGGAGAAGGGTACGCATATTCGTTCAACTTTTGTGGTTCAGTAACAGATAACAAGCTTGTGCTTTTTTATACCTGATCCCATCTGGTGTTTGCGCCGATGAGTGAGACTCTGCGAGGGGTTTATCAGTTTCTGAGTGTGGGCAGAAAAAGAATGCGAGCGAGGGCGCGCTTGCGCCCTCGTATTCGGTGACAGGGTCTTGCCCTAGACGCGTTAATCATCTTTGGTGAAGTTGGCTTCGCTGAAGTGATCCAAATCGTATGGCGTTTGCTGGTAGACGCAGTAGTTCAACCAGTTGGCAAACAGCAGGTGTCCATGACTGCGCCAACTTGCGCACGGTTTGTTGTCGGGATTGTTGTTGGGGTAGTAGTTGACCGGAATCGCCGGTTCCATTCCCTCACTCAGATCGCGGATGTACTCATTGTGCAGGGTGTGTGAGTCATACTCTGGATGGCCCGTCACAAACACATTGCGCTTATCTTTGGTGGCCGCCAAGTAAACGCCAGCCACGTCTGAGGTGGCCAAGATGTCGAGATCCGTATGCTCGGCGAGATACTCCGGTGAGAAATCAGCGTAGCGAGAATGCGGTGCTAAAAAGGTGTCGTCAAAACCACGCAGAATGGGGTGAAACTCGTGATGAATTTGATGTTGATACACACCGGAGAGCTTCTCTTTGCGAGTGCGCTTAGGCAGATTGTAGAGCAGCTTTAACCCTGCTTGTGCGGCCCAGCAGACGTATAAGGTCGAGGTGACGTGCTCTTTCGCCCAGTTCATGATGGTTTTGAGGTGGTCCCAGTAAATCACGTCTTCAAACTGGACCAGACCGAGCGGCGCACCGGTGATGATCAAACCATCGAAATTGCGTTTTTTGATCATCTCAAATTGTCGGTAAAAGTTGTCTAGGTGCTCGGTTGGCGTATTTTTACTCGGGCGATCATCAATGCGCAGCAGTTCAATATCGACCTGCAATGGGCTATTGGACAAGAGGCGTAAAAATTGCGTCTCTGTCTCAATTTTTTTTGGCATAAGATTGAGGATCAACACCTTAAGTGGACGAATCTCCTGCGTAGAGGCACGCGATTCGCTCATGATGAAGATATTTTCCTGACGCAGTACATCAGTGGCAGGCAATTGATCGGGGATCTTAATCGGCACAGCTTTCTCCCTAAGCTCTGTTATGGACGTCTATACATCTAAACTTAACCCAATCGGTATGAGATGTCGATAGCATTTTTAGGCCAAATTGGTTTACTATCTGCGCCTCGAACTTGGTGAGACTATGTCGGCGCAGCCGCAAGTAAATCAGCGGACATCGGCCGCAAGGGAGTAATAGAGCGGTGAAATTGACCTTAATTCGTGGTCTGCCAGGTTCTGGCAAAAGCACCCTAGCGAAAACACTGTCAGCGGTGCACCTTGAAGCGGATATGTATTTTATCGCTGACGATGGCGTTTACCGCTATGACAAAGCGAAAATTTCCGATGCGCACGAGTGGTGCAGAGCTGAGGTCAAACGTGCGCTGACCGACAAGCAGGACGTGGTTGTCTCCAATACTTTTGTCCAGCGCTGGGAAATCGCGCCGTACTACCGCCTCGCCAAGCAATTTGGCGCTGAGTTTGTGGTGATGGAGTGCTCTGGGCAATTTCAAAATATCCACGGCGTTGAGCGCAGTACAATCGAACACATGAAAAAACGGTGGCAGACATGGCAAAGCGATCGCCCGTTGTTGAAATGACCTCTTACGGAATTTACGACCAATGGGACTCCAAATCAAAGCATCTTCCTAAAATACAAGCGTTTACCACTAAGGTTCCGGCTGACGAAGACGTCGAGTTTGGCTTTATCGTCAACATCAAAAAAGCCAAAGGTGCGCTGATTGAGTTTTGTATCGATCATCCCGGTATCTTAGGCAAAAAAGGCCAGACGTTAGCGCCTTTCACCGGCGAGTTGCACGTGGGCAGCAACGATTGGGATTTCTACTTGGGCGATACGATTCAACTGCTTCATCCAGACGGCGGTTTGGAGTCAAATTTGGGGCGTTGGCACATGAGTATTGAGATGGACGGACGCGTGATTGCGCAAAAGACCTTTGATGTGTATGGCCGGGATGAAAACGAGTTTTGGCGCCGCCGAGGTTTTTAAACGCGGCGCTCAAACGTTATCGCGGGTTAGATATCGTGAGGAGTTAGATATCGCGGCGATGTTCACGCAATGCACGCCAAGCCATGAGGCTCCAACCCAGTGCTTGCACCCACAGCAGTGCGTATTGCGCCGCGACTTGATGCCATTCTCCCCCCATCTGATTTAAACGCAAGAAAGCTTGGATGGCGGGCGTACTAGGAAAAAGCTGCGATAACCAAACGATGCCATCGGGAATCGCTTCGAGCGGCCAGATAAACCCCGCACTAAAAATCAGCGGCATTGAGCTGATTAGTACCACTAATGTGACCAACTCTCGTCTTGGTACTACCGTACCTAGCCAGATGCCTATCGCGCAGGATGCCAATAAGAAAGGCAGCAATAGAGTGATAAGTTCGGTGAGGTTTGCCAATTGCGCGACGCCGTGCAAGCGAAAACTCGGCCCGAAGTAATAACCGCTTAGCACCAAGTAAATACTCGTCAGCAGCACCATTCGCCCCCCTATCAAGGCGAGAGGGCTGACGTTAGACCAATAGCCACGACCATGCTTTTGCGTGCCTTGCATCAACCCGGCCGCCATCGCCAGCGTTTGCTGCAAAATCAGCACAAACACCGCTGGCACCACGTAATCGACATAGCCCATTTGCGGGTTAAAAGTGGGTTTGAGGTTGAGCTTGGTGGGCGCAAAGTGATTAGCCGCTGCGCTCAGTGGTTCACCATCAACGAGCAATTTCGCCACTGTGGTTTGCGCCGCTAGTGTGCCACCCGCTTGCGCTAAGCCTTCGACAATGGTGCCGTAGACCAAAAAGTACGAGGCATCCCCCGCGTAAGCCAAGGTCGGGCTTTTACCTAACATCAGATCTTTATAGAAATGCTCTGGGATCACCAAAATGCCGCTAATATCGCCACTTAAAAAGGCTGCTTTGGCCGCTTCTATGCTTGAGTCACGCCGTAAGATGTGCACTTGGGGTGTCGCATCTACCATGCGCTCTAGCTGATAGCTGGTTTGGCTTTTGTCCAAGTTCACCACGCTGATGATTTGCTCGCGTGGGGTTTGGTAAGAGTAGGGCATCGGGTAGAGAAACGAGTAAAACACGACGCCACCAAACACGGTGAGAAGTACCACAGGATTATGCAGCAGCGCCTTTAGCTCCGCTTTCAGCAGTGTGGTAAACGTCATGAATGGTGCTCCTTAAGTTCGGCGCGCGCGTGCCTGTTGGTGTCATCTGCAGCGTTAATAGCACTGTTGAGGTGCTTGCGAGCGAGAAGAAGACACAGCAGCGCTGGCAGTAGGTAGCCAAGCAGTGGCGTCAGATGCATCAATGTGGTGAGCGCCGATGCGCCATAGCTGACTTGGCTCACCTGCGCTTCAATATAGTGACTGATGGGCAAGAGTGAGCGCCAAGCTTGGGCGAGCGACGACATGTCAGAGACCGGGAAAGTGATACCCATAAAGGCAAAACTTGGCGCAGTAAACGCGCCGGCAAAGCTCATCGCTCTCGCGGGATCTAAGGTCAAAAAGAAGAACACACTGCCCATGGCCATACACGCGAGTATGGTCGGCACTTGCGCGGCGAACAACACCCAAAGGTCGCCTTGCATCGGCCACTGTAAGCCGGAATAAAACCAGACTAAAAACGCCGCGCCTTGCAGCCAAAATAACGGAAAGTAGGGCAGTAAAGTGCGACACAGCGCCACACTCGGCGAAGGCGCTAACCAACGTACCAGACCATGATCACGTTGATTGGCGGCCAGCACTAACAGCGTGCTGACGACAATGACGATTTGCCACAGCGCAGGGATGATGGCGCTGACTAAAAACTGGGCGTAATTGGAATTCTTATTGAACAGCGGGGTGACCTGAGTCGAGACGGGCACGGCGTTGCCCATCGCAGAGAGTAGGGTTGTATTGCCATCGGTGAGACCCGCGAATGTGGCTAACTGCGCATTGAATGTCCCATGCGCTTGGACAAACGCGGCGTTCATCAGTTTTCCAATCAAGATCGCTTGGCTGTTGTAAAACACACTGACTTGCGGGGCGAGCTGTTTCATCGCGTCTTGCTCGAAACGGCTCGGGATCACGGCGTAGGCGTAGATCTCCCCCTGTACCAGTGCTGCTTTCGCCTCACTGGGGCTTTGAAAATGACGCGTTACTTGCATGGTTGAGGTGGCGTCATAGTAGTGTTCGAGTGTGTAAGAGAGCGCACTCTTATCCAGATTGACCACACCAATCGGCAGATCGCGCGCGATGCCTTGGGAAAATATCGACCAGATACACCATGCGAGCGCGATGGGAATCCAGGTCAAGCTAGCGAGGAGCCACCGATCACGCGTCATGGTCGCCCACTGCTGCGCTATGGCTTGGCCTATCATCATTGCGCGCCTTGCGAGACAGCTGAAGGGGCAATTTCCACAGCGAGACTCATGCCCATCCTCAAGCCTTGTACAGGCTCGCTTGGTCTGGCTTCGACCTCAAAAGTACGTAAATCAAACCCTTGGCTGGCATCGGTTGAGCGCCAAGTGGCAAAATCGCCCATGACGGCGACATGGCTCACGGTGAAGGTTATCTCTTTATCCAACGCAGGAACGTAAGCGTCAAATTGTGTGCCTTTGCTAAAGTGGCGCAGGTAATCTTCGCGAACGTTAAACACGGCCCACATATCCTCGGTGTCAAGCACAGTGACAACTGGGAAGCCTTGCGGCGCTAACTCTCCGCTTTGCAGCAGCACCTGCGAAACCTCGCCGTCAAACCAACTGTGAATTTGGGTATCTTGCGCGTAGGCTTCTACTTCGGCAACCGCACCGGCGGCCATGCGCGCTTTCTCTGCGGCGGCGACTTTGGTCTCGCTGCGCGCACCTTCTTGCGCCATTTGATACATCTGGTAAGCGGCACTTTCCGTGTATTTTGCCGCGTCCCATTGGGTTTTGGCTTCGTCGCGTTTCTGCTCTGCCACCACGCCATCATTAAATAGGTTATTGACTCGAAGATAGGTTTTTTCCATCAGATCGGCGGCGGCTTGCGCTTTGAGCCATTGATCTTTTGCGGCTTGGATTTGTTGTGCACGCGCGCCTTTTTCCGCTTCTTGAGCCAGTGCATCGGCGGCTTTCTCTCCGGCCTTAGCTTGCTCTAATTTTGCCGCGATTTCAGGGCTGTGCAGGGTGAAAATGAGCTGCCCTTTAGTGACATTGTCACCTTTGCGCACCAGCACTTGATCGATACGCCCTGGTACTTTTGACGAAATGCTGTATTGCTGTGCTTCAATCTGGCCTTGCAAGCGAACTGGCTGAGGCTGATAGGCGTCGTAAACGCTGTAGCCGACCCAAGATGTCAGAGCGATTGCAGCTGCGGTAAGCAGGTAAGGTTTGGCTTGGTTCATCTTTGATCCTTAACGATTCGACAACGGGATGGCGTTATATTGATACTGTTTAAAACTGTCCATTTCACTCGACAGAGCCAACAACTTGGACAGTGACACAAGGTATTGAAAACTGGCGGCTGCTTTTTGTGTTTCAACACTGGCAACATAGAGCTGGGCATCGACGACATCGGTTGACGTCGAAAGCCCTTGCGAAAAGGCTTTTTCGCGCAGTTTGAGATTCTCCTGCGCCAGTGACAAGCTGGAATCGAGCCCCTGGACCTCTTCTCGCGCTTGCTGCGCTTCCAGATAGGTTTTCTGGACCAGAACGGAGAGATCTTGTTTTGCCTGCGCTTTGAGATATTTAACCTGAGACACCGCACTGTGCGCCGCTTTGACCTGCTCTGAGCGGCCGGAGGTGTCAATCAGAGGCACATTGACCCCAACACCCACGAGCCACTCGGGTTTCAGCTGACTTGCGAGGGAATCATCCTCATATAAGCTGTAGTCGCCATAGAGGTACACTTCTGGGTAGTAGCGGCCTTTTTCCGCTTTGATCAGGCTGTTGGCTTGCTTCTCTTTGGCATCAAGCAGAGCGAGGCCTGGGTAGGTGGCTAACGTGCGGTCGATAAACAGATCCAGTGGCGGCAGGTTTGGATTTATAAACAAGTGGTCCGAGGGCTCGACACCGTCGGTTTGGTTGAGAATTTTCGTCAGCGCCGCTTGGGCGATATCGAGATCCTTTTGCGCCTTCTTGCGCTCAATCACGGCTTTGTCTAGGGCGGATTCCGCTTGCAGTCTTTCGACGCGGGCGATTTGCCCTTGCTGTTCAAGCTTGAGTGCGTTGTCTCTGTGTTTGGTTAACCCAGCTTCCACCAGTTGTCGGGTGTGCAGTACGTCTTGTGTCAATAAAACGGAAAAATAGTATTTACTGAGATCTTCAAAGCGCGCTTGGGTTTCCATTGCTAGCTCACTCTTTGCCTGTTCGCTTTTCCCTTGCGCAGCGCTTTGCGCGGCATCGATGCGACCGCCAGTAAAGATTGGCCAAACGGCGCGAATGGAGGAGGAGAATATGTCGCGCTCGGTGATGGTAGAGGTCACGCTGCCGAGCTGTGAGACCAATCCACCTAAGGTGGGGCCAAGGTTGGGCATCGTTGCCCCTGTGCTGTCAAAGAGCTGCTCACCAGACAGGGTCACGTCGGTATCGAGGCGTGTGTAGTTGGCGCCTAGGGTGACAGACGGCAAATTTAGGCTATCGGTTGCGGAGTGCAGCGCTTGGTAACGGTCAACATTCGCGCGCGAGGCCGCGAGTGAGTGGTTCTCTTGTTGGAGCAGCGTCCACGCTTGTTCAAAACTGATCGGGGCAGCGTGCGCCACGCTAGACACTGCGCCGCAACAGGCGAGCATCAAAGCTAAAGGGCGAATAGGCATGACGTGTGCGGTCCTCGCTTAAATGAAAGTGATAAATTAGAGTCTATACTCTAATTTTTGTTCAAGCAATCCATCTATGAGGTTTGATGCGTAAGGAAAGAAAGCGAAAACGAGGGCGATAACGCCCTCGGGATAAAACAACGTTCGAATGACTACTTTCGACTGGCTACTGCTCAATCTGTTTTGGCGAGCCTTTCAACGCTTGTACCAGTTTGACCAGCAGTGGGCTGAGTAGCACCAGCGCAGCGAGCACGGTAAAGGTGAAGGTGATAGGGCGCTCCCAAAGGAAGCTCAGCTCACCATCGCTGATCATCAAAGCGCGGCGTAAATTCTCTTCCATCAGGCCGCCAAGGATAAAGCCAAGCAGCAGCGGCGCGAGTGGGAAGTTGGCTAAACGCAATGCGATGGCACCAACGGCAATCAGCAACATGATGAACACGTCCATGGTGTTAAACGAGACCAAATACACACCGGTTATCGAGAAGAACAAGATCATCGGTAGCAGCACGGTGCGCGGCACGGCCAGCAGGCGTGAAATGTAAGGGATCAGCGGTAAGTTCAAGATCACTAACACGATGTTGCCAAAGTACATTGAGATAATCACCGACCAAAATACATCTGGATGTTCGACAAACAAACGTGGCCCCGGCTGAATACCATAGGCGATCAGCGCACCGAGCATGATGGCGGTGGTGCCCGATCCTGGAATACCCAGCGTTAACAATGGCACAAACGAACCACTGGATGCGGCGTTGTTGGCCGACTCCGGTGCCACCAGCCCACGAATGCTGCCTTTACCGAACTCTTCACGCTTCTCTTTTGGCGCTAAGTTTCGTTCCATGCCATAGCTAAGAAACGCGGCAATGGTTGCCCCTGCACCCGGCAATACACCGGTGAAAAAGCCTAAAATGGAAGAGCGAATCGAGACTGGCGCCACTTCTTTGATCTCTTCCTTGGTCACTTTCATGCTGCCGATGTCGCTCATCTTACTCTGCTCTTCGTCGCGGGTGTCTTGCTCCGGTTTGAGAATGCCCATCAAGGTTTCACCGAGTGCAAAAGTGGCCATCGCAAGCAGAAGGAAGCTAAAGCCATCCATTAGATCAGTTAGGCCAAAAGTGAAGCGTTCAACGCCGACGCCTTTATCAATTCCGACGGTAGAGAGCATCAAACCGAGGACCGTCATCATCCACGCTTTGATCACTTGCCCTTTGCCAGCAAACGCCGCAACGGCGGAGAGGCCAAGCAGCATCAAGGCAAAATAGTCGGAGGATTGGAAACTCAGCGAGACGCTCGCGAGCGCAGGCGCGGCAACTAACAGCATGATGGCCGAGAGTGTACCGCCCGTAAATGACGAGTATGCCGCAAGCGCTAGGGCTTTTCCTGCTTGACCTTTTTGTGCCATAGGATAGCCATCAAACGCCGTCACAACGGTGGATGAGCAGCCCGGTGCGTTAATCAAAATCGAGGAGGTGGAGCCGCCAAACACTGCGCCGTAGTAGACGCCCGCCATCAAGATCAGTCCTGATGAGGGATCGAGTCCGTAGGTAATGGGGATCATGAGGGCGATGGCTGAAATCGGGCCAAGGCCAGGGAGCATGCCGATAAACGTACCGACAAAACAGCCGACGATGACCATCATTAGGTTCATCGGCATCACTGCGGTCGAAAGACCTTGTAAAATTCCGTCTAACATGGGATTTCCTTACTGATTACGACCACATAGTGAAGATAACGCCCGGCTCGAGATAGATATCCAGCCCTTGGGTAAGAAGAAGATAAAACGCAATCACAAACGGGAATGACGCGCCAAACAAGACCGCTTTGCGTCTTTCGCCAAGCAGGTAAAAGCCGGCGAGTAAGAAAAAGCCCGTCGCCAAGACAAAACCAAGGTAGGTCAGGCCGACGCCGTAAAGCGCCATCAGGGCTAAAAAGCCAATCAGTAACTTCCAGTTGAAATCCAGTACAGCGCCACTTTGGCTGTCTTTTTTGCCCATCACCAGCAGCAAGAGTGCCAGGCCGATTCCTGCGAACGTCAGCAGTGTGGGTAGGGTACGCGCGGTAAAGGGTTCGTATTCATCACCCGGAAACATCGGGATCTGGGTGGTTTGGTAGCCGTAGCATAGGCAGACAATCAGAAATATCATCGCACCAACACGATCACGGCATAGCAGGTTCTCTTTGCTAAAGAAGCTGCCTTGGTTGAAAGAGTTCGTTGGTAAGTCCGACATAGCCAACTCCATTTGAGTTATCGAAACGCTGCATCAATCGAGCCATACTGAGTCGAGGCTGGATACGATGTGCGTTGGATGAAGTAGAAAAAAGCCGTACTAGAGGGTTAATGAGCAACATATTCACTAACAATGGCCTTTCTCTCTAAGTGGAATTTGGAGTGAAAGGCCAACTGTTCAACACAAACAGCGGAGATTGTCTAAGGTTCTCAAGTACGGTGAAAACAAGGGTGGTAGACCCGCTACCGACCCAAACATGGCGGCGTATTACTTGAGGAAGCCAAGCTCACGCATCAAATCGCCCATCTGCTTCTCTTGGTCTTCAAGGAAAGCGTAGAACTCTTTGTCCGCTTTGTAGTTGTCGATCCAACCATTACGGTCACGCACGACTTTCCACTCATCGGTTTGATACATTTTGCTGAGGGCGGCATTCCATTCATCAATCTTCGCTTGGCTTGCGCCAGGGGCTGCGAAGAAGCCACGCCAGTTGGCAAAGACTGTTTCGTTGCCATATTCAGTGAGCGTCGGAATATCCGGTGCTGCGTCTAAACGTTTAGGCGCTGTCACCGCGAGGATTTTAACTTGGCCAGATTTCGACATCTCCAGCACTTCGCCAAGGCCGGTAGATAAGAGCTGTGTTTCACCAGAAAGCAGCGCGGCCATGGCTTTGCCGCCTGCATCATAAGCGATGTAGCGAACGGTTTTTGCGTCAAACCCTTCACCTTTAAAGGCGGCTGCGACCACCAAGTGGTCCATGCTGCCGCGTGCAGAGCCGCCAGCGATTTTGACTTTACGTGGGTTAGACTCAAACTCTTTAACCACATCTTCCCAAGTGTTGTAGCCTGAATCGACCGAGGTCACGATGGCACCGTAATCGGCAATGGTCGCCGCGACGGGCGTGAGATCACGAAATGATTGCGGGAAAATACCGGTCAGAGAGCGCACCACGATAGGGGTGGAATTGACCATCAGAGTGTCTTCTTGACGCTCAGCGGTTTCAATCAAATGCGCAATGGCTTTACCGCCGCCGCCACCAGAGAGGTTTTGGAACGAGACGTTGTCGACAATCTCAGATTTGACCAACACGTCACCAGTGCCACGCGCCGTCATATCCCAGCCGCCACCGGCGCCACCAGGGATCAGAAAGTGGATTTTTTCCACATCCGCCGCCCATGCACTGAATGAGAAAGACGCAGCGATGATCGACGCTGCAAGAGTGGGTTTGAGTACCTTAAACATGATTCACGTTCCTTATGTAGGCAGAACTTCTCTTTGGAAGTCTCGTTATGGTTATGGGTTATCTCACCAAAGCGAGCGCTGTTATCGAGCCTTGTCTTGCTGGGCGATACCAGTACCTGCTTGTTGGATGCCTTAAGGTTAATGAGATGTTACAAGTCTGTCTGCGTTGCGCGTATAAAAATAATATTGGGCATAAAGCGAATTAAGTTCATAAAGTTCACGGATGTCGATGGGGGTGTTTACTATTCAACATTGTCGACACTGAGTGATTTTGTGGCAGTAAAAATGGGCTTTTACTTATACCTTAGTCTAAATTGTCGACAATATGATTGATTGTCGACAATTTGAGCGTTATGGTGAAAACATCAACGAAGACCTCCAACACTCTGTGGAGGGCGTCACCCAGAAATGATCGAGAGACCGATGAACATCGCTAGAGAGTTTGAACTCGCCAACGGCCCAAGCAAAACGAAGCCAGCTACTGAAAATACCAAATCCCTGACACTCACCGAGAGCCTTGTCGAGGACATTGTCAGTGGTGCGATTGCTCCGGGCAGCAAAATATCGGAGCCAGAACTGGCGAAACGATTTAACGTTAGCCGCGGGCCTTTGCGTGAGGCGATTATGCGTCTTGAAGGGTTGGGATTGATTGAGCGTATCCCGCACGTCGGAGCGCGCGTGATCACCTTTTCACCGGAAAAACTGATTGAATTGTACGCAGTACGCGAGGCGCTCGAAGGAATGGCGGCCAGATTAGCCGCGCGCCACATGACACCACAAGATATTGCCGGCCTTGAGCAACTGCTGAATGCTCACTCTCATCATATTGAAGAAGTGGAAGGCGCGTCCTACTTCCACCAACACGGCGATTTTGATTTCCACTACCGCATCATTAAAGCGAGCCGTAATCGACACCTCATCAATTTGCTTTGTAATGAGCTGTACCACTTATTGCGTATGTATCGCTACCAGTCTCCGCGCGCGCAATCGCGACCAAAAGAAGCGCTGGCGGAGCATCGACATATCCTCCAAGCGATTGCCAACCGTGACGAAGAGTTAGCGGAAATGCTGATGCGTCGCCACATTTCAGGCAGTCGCCTTTTGATTGAACAACAAATACTCACGGACTAGAGGAAGTGACTATGAGTCTCACGCCCGGAGCCAAGTTTCGGCTCGCCCTACAGCAAAATCATCCGCTCCAGATTGTCGGAACCATCAACCCTTATTGCGCCATGATGGCGAAGAACTTAGGTCATCAAGCCATATATCTATCTGGTGGGGGCATTGCTAACGCCTCGTATGGCTTACCAGACCTTGGCATCACGACATTGAATGATGTGCTGGTGGATGTCGACCGCATCACTAATGCGTGCGACCTGCCACTGTTGGTGGATATCGATACCGGATTTGGCGGCGCGTTTAATATTGGCCGCACCATCAAAGCGATGGAAAAGGCCGGTGCGGCAGCGGTGCACATGGAAGATCAAGTGGCGCAAAAACGCTGCGGCCATCGACCGAACAAGGCGATCGTTAGACAAGAAGAGATGGTCGACCGAGTCAAAGCGGCGGTGGATGCGCGCAATGACGATCAGTTTGTCATCATGGCACGCACCGATGCATTGGCTGTCGAAGGCATTGACCGCGCGATTGAGCGGGCGATTGCGTGTGTGGAAGCGGGTGCGGACATGATCTTCCCCGAAGCGATGACAGAGTTGGCACAGTACCGACAGTTTTCTGCTGCGCTTGAAAGCGCTACGGGGAAAAAAGTGCCGATTCTGGCGAATATCACCGAATTTGGTCAAACGCCGCTCTACAGCTGTGAAGAGCTCGGCCAATCGAATGTCGACATGGTGCTCTATCCACTGAGTGCGTTTCGCGCGATGAACAAAGCGGCGGAAATGGTCTATCGCCATCTGCTTGAAGTAGGCAATCAAGAAGCGCTACTTGGCGAGATGCAGACTCGCAAAGAGCTCTACGCACACCTCAATTATCACGATTACGAGGACAAGCTCGACAGACTGTTTAGTGACCAATAACAGTAGATCGTGAGTGACGAATAACAATAGTTTTTGAGTAACGAATAACAATAGTAATGCAAACAATAACGTGAAATCAGCGGGTTAAAGAGATCCAAACCTCTTGTCTTAAGCGCCTGAAGCAACAGTCGCTTGAGGGCGAGGGGGATTGGGCAAAGCTCGCAAGAAAAGGAGTTCTACCATGTCTCACACTGAGAATGATCTGAGCAAAAAACCGATTGGCGGCGCAGGATTGCGTGGTCAGAGTGCCGGCAGCACCGCACTGTGCACCGTTGGTAAAACAGGAACAGGGCTAACCTACCGTGGTTACGACATCACCGATTTGGCCAATAACGCCCAATTTGAAGAGGTGGCGTTTTTGCTGCTAAGAGGCCATTTACCCAATCAACAAGAGCTAGACAATTACAAGACGCGTTTGATTGGCCTACGCGGCCTTCCGAATGAGCTTAAGGCGGCGTTAGAGCTGATTCCTGCCAGCGCCCATCCGATGGATGTGATGCGCACCGGTTGCTCAATGTTGGGAAATCTTGAGCAAGAGATGAGTTTTGATCAGCAGCTCGATGCGACCGAGCGAATGCTGGCGCTCTTTCCCGCCATTATCTGCTATTGGTATCGCTTTAGCCATGATGGCGTGAGAATTGATACCCAAGACCAAAGCGAAGCCTGCATTGGGGGCTACTTCCTCAAACTGCTCACTGATAAAGCGCCGAGTGAACTTCATAAGCAGGTGATGCACTGCTCGCTCATTTTGTATGCAGAGCATGAGTTTAATGCCTCTACCTTTGCGGCCCGAGTGTGCGCCTCGACCTTATCTGATATCCACTCATGCATCACAGCGGCGATCGGCACGTTACGCGGACCGCTGCACGGAGGCGCCAATGAAGCCGCAATGGAGATGATTGAAGGCTGGATGACACCCGATGAAGCGGAAGCTAACATCCTCACCATGTTGGCGAACAAAGACAAAATCATGGGTTTTGGCCACGCCATTTATCGTGAAAGCGACCCGCGCAATGCGTTGATCAAACGCTGGTCAAAAGCACTCTCTCAAGCGGTGGGGGATACCCATCTCTATGCGGTTTCCGAACGGGTTGAAGCGGTCATGAAGCGAGAAAAAGGGCTGTTCTGTAACGCAGATTTCTTCCACGCATCGGCGTATCACTTTATGGATATTCCCACCAAACTGTTTACTCCAATTTTTGTGATGAGCCGTCTCACAGGTTGGGCAGCGCACGTGTTTGAGCAGCGCGCCAACAATCGCATTATTCGCCCAAGCGCCGATTACACAGGCCCCGAGCATCAGCAATGGGTTCCGATTGAGCAGCGTTAACGCCTAAGAGAGTGGATGTAAAGATGAACAGCGATTCAAAATACAGAAAGTCACTGCCCGGATTCGATGTCGATTATTTCGATGCTCGCGCGGCGGTGAATGCACTGTCGCCCGGTGCTTACGATGGGCTGCCTTACACGTCACGGGTTTTGGCGGAGCAGTTGGTGCGCCGCAGTGAGCCAGAGAGTCTTGATGCAGCGCTGCTGCAATTGATTGAGCGTAAGCGTGACTTGGACTTTCCTTGGTATCCGGCGCGCGTCGTGTGTCACGATATTCTAGGACAAACCGCTTTGGTGGATTTGGCAGGGCTGCGTGATGCGATTGCTCAGCAAGGTGGCGATCCTGCGAAAGTGAACCCAGTGGTCGAAACGCAGCTGATTGTCGACCACTCATTAGCGGTGGAACACGCGGGCTTTGATCCACAGGCGTTTGAGAAAAACCGCGCCATCGAAGAGAGGCGCAATGAAGATCGCTTCCACTTCATTGATTGGTGTAAAACCGCGTTTGAAAACGTCAGCGTGATCCCTGCAGGCAACGGCATTATGCACCAGATCAATTTGGAAAAAATGTCACCAGTGGTTCAAGTCAAGCAAGGCATTGCTTATCCGGATACTTGTGTCGGGACCGACAGCCACACGCCGCACGTTGATGCACTTGGTGTGATTGCCATAGGTGTCGGCGGCCTAGAGGCGGAAACCGTCATGCTAGGACGGCCGTCGATGATGCGTTTGCCCAACATTGTCGGTGTCAAGCTGAGCGGTAAACGCCAAAGTGGCATCACCGCGACGGATATCGTACTGGCGATCACCGAGTTTTTACGCGATCAGCGTGTGGTCTCGGCCTATTTGGAGTTCTTTGGTGAAGGGGCACGCGATTTGACGATTGGCGATCGCGCCACCATTTCCAACATGACGCCGGAATACGGGGCGACGGCAGGGATGTTCTACATCGATGAGCAGACCATTCAGTATCTAAAACTGACCGGCCGCGATGACAAGCAAGTGGCTTTAGTGGAAGCCTACGCGAAACAAACTGGACTTTGGGCGGATGCGCTCAGCGAGGCGCAGTATGAGCGTGTGTTGGAATTTGATCTCTCGAGTGTCACACGAAACCTCGCAGGCCCGTCTAATCCGCATCGCCGCTTACCAACGAGTGAGCTGGCCAATCGCGGTATCGCGCAGCCCCGAGGCACAGATACCGGCGAGCAAGGGCTGCCAGATGGCGCCGTGATTATTGCAGCGATCACCTCTTGTACCAACACCAGCAATCCGAGAAATGTCGTAGCGTCGGGGTTATTGGCGAAAAAAGCCAATCAGCTAGGGCTGGTGCGCAAGCCTTGGGTGAAGTCCTCATTTGCGCCTGGCTCGAAAGTCGCCAAGCTCTATTTGCAAGAAGCGGGACTATTGTCTGAATTGGAGCAGCTTGGCTTTGGCATCGTCGCTTACGCGTGTACCACCTGTAACGGAATGAGCGGCGCGCTCGATCCAATTATTGAGCAAGAGATCATCGAACGCGATCTGTATGCCACCGCGGTGCTGTCAGGCAATCGCAACTTTGACGGTCGTATCCACCCGTATGCCAAACAAGCGTTTCTTGCGTCTCCTCCGCTGGTGGTTGCCTACGCGCTGGCGGGTTCAATCCGCTTTGATATTGAGCGCGATGTGCTCGGCCACAATGCCAACGGTGAACCTATCTATCTGAAAGATCTCTGGCCAAGTGATGAAGAGATCGATCAAGTGGTGGCTCAGCACGTGAAACCTGATCAGTTTAAGCAGGTTTACATTCAAATGTTCAAATTGGATGAGGAACAACAGGCATCCAACCCACTCTATGATTGGCGCCCGATGAGCACTTATATTCGCCGTCCACCCTATTGGGAAGGGGCGTTGGCAGGTGAGCGCACCTTGAAAGGGATGCGTCCTCTGGCGGTATTGGGTGACAACATTACCACCGATCACTTATCGCCCTCCAATGCGATTTTGGCCAGTAGCGCTGCGGGCGAGTATTTAGCCAGTATGGGTGTGCCAGAAGAGGATTTTAACTCCTACGCTACCCACCGTGGTGACCACCTGACGGCGCAACGGGCCACATTCGCGAACCCCAAATTGTTCAACGAGATGGTGAAACAGGGCGGCGATGTGGTGCAAGGCTCACTGGCACGCATTGAACCCGAAGGTAAAGTGGTGCGAATGTGGGAAGCGATTGAAACCTACATGGCGCGCAAACAGCCGCTGATCATTATTGCAGGCGCCGATTACGGCCAAGGTTCTTCTCGAGATTGGGCGGCAAAAGGCGTTCGATTAGCCGGGGTTGAAGCCATTGTTGCGGAAGGTTTTGAGCGTATCCATCGCACCAACCTTGTTGGGATGGGCGTATTGCCGCTGGAATTTAAAACGGGCGTCACGCGCCATACGCTTGAGATAGATGGCTCAGAGACCTATGACGTAGTGGGTGAAATTGCACCTGGTGCCGACTTGGCGCTGATCATTATCCGTGCCAATGGTGAAACGCTTGATGTCGCGGTGACGTGCCGTCTAGATACCGCCGATGAAGTCTCTGTTTATCAAGCGGGCGGCGTTTTGCAGCGCTTTGCTCAAGACTTTTTAGCGCAGTAGGAGGCTGACAATGAACGATGTGATTCGCGTTCCCGCGACCTACATGCGCGGCGGCACCAGTAAAGGGGTCTTTTTCAGGTTGGAAGATTTGCCGGCTCAGGCACAAACCCCCGGTCCTGCGCGTGATGCGCTGTTGATGCGAGTGATTGGCAGCCCTGATCCTTATGGGAAACAGATTGATGGCATGGGCGGAGCGACATCCAGCACCTCCAAAACCGTGATAGTGAGCCCGAGCACGCGTGACGATCACGACGTGGACTATCTGTTTGGTCAGGTGGCGATAGGGCAAGCGTTTGTCGACTGGAGCGGAAACTGCGGCAACCTCTCTGCTGCGGTCGGCCCTTTCGCTATTCACGCGGGTTATCTGCCCGCTGAGCGCCTTCCCCACAATGGCGTTGCCAAGGTACGGGTGTGGCAAGCCAATATCAAAAAAACCATCGTAGTGCATGTGCCGATCGTCGAAGGACAAGTGCAAGAAATGGGTAGTTTTATGCTCGATGGGGTCACGTTTCCTGCCGCAGAAATCCGCGTCGATTTTGTCGACCCCTCGGGCAGTGACAGTTCGCTGTTTCCAACTGGTCAAGTCGCGGAAGTGTTTGACGTGCCCGGAGTAGGGGCGCTAACGGCGACCTTTATCAGTGCGGGGATTCCGACCGTGTTTCTCAATGCGCGCGAATTGGGCTTAACCGGCAGCGAACTTCAGCCGGCGATTAACGGCGATCCTGAATTGCTGAATAAGCTTGAGACCATACGCGCTCACGGCGCGTTGAGGATGGGGCTGATAGACGATCTCTCAGAGGCCGCGACTCGCCAGCACACGCCGAAGCTGGCGTTTGTGGCACCGCCTAATACTTATCATACGTCAAGCGCAAGTGTGGTTGAGGCGGGCGATATTGATCTTTTGGTCAGGGCGATGTCGATGGGACAGTTGCACCACGCCATGATGGGCACCGCAGCGGTGGCTATCGCTGCTGCGGCGTGCGTACCGGGCACGCTGGTCAATCAAGCGGCGGGCGGCGGCGAGCGTGACCAAGTCACCTTTGGTCATCCGTCTGGCACCTTAACCGTCGGCGCGAAAGTCGATGCGCAAGGTGGGCAATGGTGCGCTCGGCAAGTCAGTATGGGTCGCAGCGCAAGAATTTTGATGGAGGGCGTTGTGCGTGTTCCCTCCGATGTCTTTCACTCTGTTCGATAACCAGAGTGCCAATAGCTAAAGACAGTCTGGAGGAAGCAGCATGTCTGAGTATCAAAAGCAGTATCAATGGGCAAAAGAATCGCCAGAGCAGTTCTGGCAAGCACAAGCCGAAGCGATTGATTGGTTTGAAAAACCAAACACGATATTAGCGGAGGATGACAACGGGATTGAACGCTGGTTTCCTGATGGTGTGATGAACACCTGCTGGCTCGCGCTCGATTACCATTGTGAGCAGGGACGCGGCGCTAAGACGGCGCTGATTTATGACTCCCCCGTGACAGGAACCAAAAAGCGCTACACCTATCAAGGCATGCGTGATCAAGTTGCTAAAATTGCAGGAATGCTCAGCGCGCAAGGCGTCTCCAAAGGCGATCGCGTTGTCATCTACATGCCGATGATCCCAGAGGCGGCGATGGCGATGCTGGCGTGTGCTCGGCTGGGTGCGATTCACTCTGTGGTGTTTGGCGGATTTGCACCTAACGAGCTCGCGGTGCGCATCGAAGATGCGGAGCCGAAGGTGGTGATGACGGCTTCCTGCGGCATTGAAATCAATAAAGTGATTGAGTACAAGCCGATGGTCGACAAGGCGATCATGGATAGCCGCTGGAAACCGGAAGCGGTGTTTGTGTTGCAGCGTGACCAGTGTCAAGCGCCCCTCACACACGAGCGAGATGTTGATTGGCACCAGGCGTTTGAGGCGGCGCTGCCTCATGCCTGTGTGCCTGTATTGGCAACCGATCCGCTCTATATCTTGTACACATCCGGCACGACCGGAAAACCCAAAGGCGTGGTGCGCGATAATGGCGGCCATGCGGTAGCGATGAAGTATTCAATGAGCGCCATCTACAACGTGCCGCAAGAAGGTGTGTACTGGGCGGCGTCGGATGTTGGCTGGGTAGTCGGTCACTCTTATATTGTCTACGCGCCGCTGATTCATGGTTGCACCACCATTTTGTTTGAGGGCAAGCCGGTAAGAACGCCCGATCCCGGTGCTTTCTGGCGCGTGTGTGAAGAGTATCAAGTGGATGTGCTGTTTTCTGCGCCGACGGCGTTTCGCGCTATCAAGAAAGAGGCTCCGCAAGGGGAGTGGGTACGTCAGTACGATTTGTCCAAACTGAAGACGATTTTTATGGCTGGCGAGCGGCTTGACCCGCCCACACTAGAGTGGGTTGAACAGCAAACGGGCAAGCCTGTGATCGATCACTGGTGGCAAACCGAAACGGGCTGGGCGATTGCAGGTAATCCGATTGGGATTGAAGCGATGCCCGTTAAAGCCGGTTCGGCAACCAAGCCAATCCCGGGCTATCAAGTCGACATCTTGGATGAGCTAGGGGAGATCGCAGCGCCTGGTCAGCAAGGCTTTGTGGCCCTTAAACGGCCTCTGCCGCCAAGCTGTCTACCGACGGTGTGGCGCAATCATGACCGATTTGAGTCCGGCTATTTGAGTCAATTTCCCGGTTACTACGTTTCAGGGGACGGCGGGTATCTTGATGAGGAGGGCTACTTGTTCATCATGGGCCGGATTGACGATGTAATTAACGTGGCGGGTCATCGCCTTTCCACGGGAGAGATGGAAGAGATTGTCGGTGCGCATCCCGCGATTGCAGAGTGCGCGGTGGTCGGAATTCATGATGATTTGAAGGGGCAACTGCCCCTCGGTTTTGTGGTGCTAAAAGATGGCGTGAAGATTGATTCATTAGAGCTCGAAGGTGAACTGATTGGCAAAGTGCGTGATGAGATTGGCGCGGTGGCGTGCTTTAAACACGCGCTGGTCGTGGAGCGCCTACCCAAGACGCGCTCTGGTAAAATCTTGCGCCGCACCATTCGTCAAATCGCCGATGGTGAAAAGTATACAGTCCCATCGACCATTGATGATCCAACCAGCCTAGATGAAATCATGAAAGCGCTGAACTCTTAACCCGTCATTCTGCGCGCCATTCTCTCGTTATTGGGGCGGCGCGCAGGTTATTGTCAATAATCCTTTGCAACGCTTGCAATCGCACAGTTTGCGACCCAAACTAACGCTTTACCGTAAAACCGCCTCAGCATGAAGATTCGCAGCGCCATCGCGCAAGACCTCGATACCCTCAACGAATTGATGTTTCAGCTCCATGATGAGCATCACCAACAGTCGCCGGACTATTTCAAATCTGCCGAAGAGATAGAGCAAGAGAAGAGTATTGCGCGTTATCTCGATAACCCTGAATGCTTGGTTTTGGTCGCATTGGATGCGTCAAGCCAACAGATTGTCGGCTTTGTGTCTGGTCATTTTTGTGAACTGATTTCTACCGTCAGCCAACCTTTGCAAATGGGATCACTGGATGAGTTGTACGTGTTGCCCACCTATCGCCAACAAGGTGTGGCGCAACAGTTGTGTGATGAGATGGCGTATCGATTTGAGCAATACGGTGTCGAAGAGATGTTTGTTGAAGTGTGGCAGTTCAACCAAAGGGCCTTAGCACTCTATGACCGATTGGGGTTTGAGCCTCATATCCATTGGTTGAAGAAGACGCTGAAATAACCGTGGTAGCCATATGACAATAATCAATGAGGCCGTTGCACGGTCTCATTGATTGAATTGCGCTTACCGCTTACTTATCGGCGTTGAGCACAAACTGCTCAATCACCAAGGCAACGCCATCGTCGTTATTACTTGCGGTGATGTGATTGGCGATGGCTTTGGTGCCTTCCATCGCGTTTTCCATCGCTACGCCTAATCCAGCGTATTCGAGCATGTGATGATCATTTTCCGCATCGCCCATACAGATAACGGCGTCTGCCTCAATACCGAGGTGCTGGGCAATCGCGCCCACGCCGACGCCTTTGTTGCTCTGCTGGCTCAAAAATTCCAGGAAGAAGGGGGCACTTTGCACTATGGTGAAGTCGCCGTGAAAATCAGCGGGAATATTACTGATAGCTTGGGTGAGCTTCTCTGGCGCACCCACGATCATCGCTTTGATGATTTCATGGTCGTCATGCAACTCGTCAAAATCCATCAAGGTGACGGGAATTTTGTTGATGGTGGATTCAATACCAGTGAACTCATTCATCTCTGGCGTGATAAGGCCCAGCTCACTGCTGAATGCGTGACAATATAGGTCAAGCTGCTTTGCCAGCGCAGCAACACGTTTTGCACTCGCACCATCAATGATCGCTTGGTGAATGACCGTATCACTGCCGAGCTCTTTCACCATAGAGCCGTTAAAGTAGACAACAAACTCGCCGTCAGCATAGAGGCCAAGTTCTTCAATCGCACCACGCATACCATCAATTGGGCGGCCAGAGGCAAGCACGATCTTAACGCCTTGTTCACGAGCCTTGGCAATGGCTTGTTTGGTGCGAGGGCTTATAGTTTTATCACTGGTGAGCAGGGTGCCATCCATATCCAGTGCGATCAATTTGTACATAACGGGCATCTTAAATTTGCAACAACAAAGTCTCGCAGAATAATCCTTCATCGCTTAATGATCAATTTATGATTTAGTTGACCTACACGCCGAGCTCCTTTAAGGTCTCGCCCTTGCAAAATGATTAGATGACAAATTGGGCTGATTAACTTTGTACAAAGTGAATGAAATGTTTGAAACCATCCAGGGTGAAGGGGTCTTTACAGGGGTTCCTTCGGTGTTTGTGCGCCTGCAAGAGTGTCCTGTCGGCTGCGCGTGGTGTGACACCAAACAGACCTGGGATGCGACGCCACAAGATGAAACCTCGTTTAAGCAGATCATGGTCAAGCAAGGTGATTCACCCACTTGGTGCCGCGCAGACGCGAGTGCCATCGTTGAACAATATGTCGCTCAAGGTTATCAAGCCAAACATGTCGTGATCACGGGTGGCGAACCTTGTCTTTATGACTTAACGCCTTTGACCCAAGCGTTTGAAGCGATCGGTTGTCAGTGCCAAATTGAGACGAGCGGCACTTATGAGGTGCTTGCGACAGAATTAACATGGGTGACAGTGTCACCAAAAATCGCCATGAAAGGTAAACTTCCGGTGCTGGATAGCGCGCTACTTCGCGCCAACGAAATTAAGCATCCGGTTGGTACACAAAAAGACATCGATCAGCTGGATGCTTTGCTAAGCCGTGCGAAGGTGCCGAGTCGCACCACCATTGCTTTGCAACCGATCAGTCAAAAGCCGCGTGCGACACAACTCTGTATTGATACTTGCATCTCGCGCAACTGGCGGTTATCTATTCAGACGCACAAGTATTTGAGTATTGCTTAAAGGAATTGAAGATGAAGAAAGCGGTCGTCGTATTTAGTGGTGGACAAGACTCCACTACCTGTTTGGTTCAAGCACTGCAAGAGTACGATGAAGTGCACGCGATAACCTTTGATTATGGCCAGCGCCACAAACTTGAAATTGAGGTGGCACAAAGCCTAGCGAAAGAGCTTGGTGTCGCAGCGCACAAAGTCATGGATGTGGGTCTTCTCAATGAGTTAGCGATTAGCTCACTAACGCGCGATGACATTCCTGTTTCTCATGAACTGCAAGAGAACGGTTTGCCGAACTCCTTTGTGCCTGGACGCAACATCTTGTTTCTCACCCTTGCGGGCATCTACGCCTATCAGATTGGCGCCGAGGCGGTCATCACCGGCGTCTGTGAAACTGACTTTTCAGGTTATCCAGATTGCCGAGATGAGTTTGTTAAAGCAATGAACAGCGCCTTGGTGAAAGGGATGGACCGACCACTGGAGATTCTGACCCCACTGATGTGGCTCAATAAAGCGCAAACGTGGGCACTGGCGGATCAATATCAAGCACTCTCTCTTATCAAAGAGAAAACCCTGACGTGTTACAACGGTATCATCGGGGATGGCTGCGGTGCCTGTCCTTCGTGTGATTTGCGCAGAGCGGGCCTTGACGCGTATCTCGACAACAAAGAGGTGGTTATGGCAGAGCTTGCAGAGAAGCAGCGCTAACCGATATTTGTGGAATACAAAACGCCCTGCAAGTGCAGGGCGTTAATGTTTTTACAGGATCACCTGATGTCAAAGCGCTTACGCGAGGTAAAGCTTAGCGAGATCAGAAGGCTCAACTTCCTTGCCTTCCAATTGTGCGTTCCAGTTGGTGCCGACGAGGACGCCGTCTTCTGCGAGCGTCAATAACCAATCTTCAACAAAGATATCCAGAGGGATCTCTAGGACTTCAAAGTCTGCCCACTCTTCAACGTTATGCGCTTGAGCATCCTCTTTTGAGGACCAAAACGGCATCACTTCGCTGTTCTCAAATTCTGAAGAGTCGCAAGATAGCCAACCTTCTTCGTTACGCATGCCCCAAACCAGTTTGCTCTGTTGCGTTTCTGCGACGAATAGTTCCAAGTTAGCTTGGATATCTGATGTTAATTTGCTCATTGTAAAGCTCTCTTAAAGTAGTTCGGCTGTAGGGTAGCACTCTGGACCAAGAAGCGAAACTCCTGTGCGAGGTTTCTGCTATCAAGTTGTTCCAAAACCTACGCACAAGGCGTTATTTCGGAATCGTGGTAAAGATTGTCCACTCTTCTTTGACGTGACCGTTATGCCCGACCACACTGGCAACGACTTTTCTGTTCATGGCATGTGAGACTTCATCATCACCCGTGTCAGAGACGTTGTCACCATAACCCACGACGCGAATTCGGCTCGGTGTTACCCCATAGCCAACCAACGCTTGACGTACCTCTTCTGCACGTTGCTTCGACAGCGCGAGGTTGTGTTCAGAGTTGCCCGTTTTACTGGCAAATCCTTGCAACTCAATCGAGGTTTCAGGGTATTGGTCAAGAAACGCCGCCATCGATTCAATTTGTGGGTAAAACGGTGTCGCGATTTCAGTAGAGTTGTTGTCGAACAAAATATGCAAACTTAACGCCTGCGAGGTTTTGACGAAGGTACCACAGCCATCATTATCGATGTCCGCTTTTTCGGGCGTACCCGAGCAGAGATCGCGCGCATTGACCACGCCGTCGTTGTCATCGTCTTCGAGATCGGCGATTTGGATGGGTTTTGGGGTTTGAATATAGTCAAATTCATCATCAGATAATACCGACGTTGAAAGTGTGGCGCACGATAGGATAAGGGCAAAAATTGAAGCTTTCATATTAGTATTCTACAGCTTGGTTCCAAGGCTCTGGGGTGTTGACTCTAAGGGCGGATAGCAAGTTGCCAGTGGCGTTCATCACTCGATATTTGGCGTACTGCTCATCGTATTTGGCATCGAGATAGTCTTTGCGGGCTTCAAACAGCTCATTCTCCGTGTTGAGCAAGTCGAGGAGCGTACGTTTGCCCAGTCGATATTGTTTGTTGTACGCAATAACCGTCTGTGAGGCGGAGTCAACATGATCAGCCAGAAACTCTTTTTGCTGTAAGGTAAGGTCTAGCGCGCTCCATGAAAGACGTAAACTCTCCTCAACTGAGCGGAATGTGCGGTCACGGAAATCTTTGGCTTTATTTAGCTGATACGCTGCGCTTTCAGTGCGATCTGCATCCGATCCGCCATTGTATAGGTTATAACGCATACGCAGCATGGCGGAGAACTCCTCCGCTGACCCTTCGTAGCCGCCAGCGTCGTCGCGCCACGTCTGATTGGCTTCAATGGACAGCGTAGGGAAGTTGACGCCTTTGGTCTGCTCATATTGAAAGCGTGCTGAATCGACATCCGCTTGCGCGACTTTGATTACGGGATGAGTCTCGTAAGCTTTGTTGAGCGCTTCGTCTAACGTATAAGGAATAGCCATCTTATCGGCACGAGGAAAAATCAAACCTTGAGGTGATTGACCTACCACGCGCTGAAATTGAGTGTGGGTATCGAATAAATTGTTCTGAGCGGCCAGCAAGTTTCCGTGCGCTTTCGCTATACGAGCTTCAACTTGGGTTAAATCGGCTGTCGAACCGATACCGGACTCGACGCGCCTTTTAATATCACGGTAAATCTCTTTATGAATGGCGAGGTTGCTCTCGGAAAGTTGCAGAACTTCGAACGCCTTGACCGCGTCTAAATAGATGTCCGCAACTTCAAGCGCCATGTCTTGCGCTTCTGCCAACAATTGAAAACGCACTGACTCTGCGTCTGCCGCCGTGCGGTCCATATCGTTCAGGGTTGATGAACCATCCCACAATAACTGGGTAAGAGACAGAGTCGCTTCTTTACGGTTGAGGTCATTTTCAACCCCAGTTGCGAGATCAACGGCTTCGTAGCCAATGCCTGCATCGAGATCGATTGACGGCAAATGGGCCCCAGACGCGGCTTCGGCGTCGTAGACTTTGCTCATGAATTCGTGAAACGATGCTTTGATGTCAGGATTGGTCGTTAAGGTATAAGCGACCGCTTGTTCGAGTGTTTGACTTTGAGCTGGACAGCTAAGAGCTACCAAGCAGCCCACCACTTTCAACGTGTTCCAATTCAACTTTCATTCTCCATGAGATACAACGAGCGGGCATGATAGCGAATACCCATGTCTCATAAATGAGATTAAAACATTTATGGCGTCAATGAGCTAGCACTTTACGGTGATTGTGACTAACGTAGGCTAACATTTATATAACCTTTAAAGTTGCAACAGCATTCGGAGCCAGGACCTAGTCAATTTTGTTAATTTATCGATACGACGTTTCAGTTTAAGTGCGATAAAAAATGAGATCTTGGTACATACGTATAGAAGTTGTGACCTGCCGCTTGTATCTAAAATGTTGCAAAGTGACAGGGTTAGAAATCGGTTTGTTGAATTAACCCGTAGTGTTAATTTATAGCTGTGATTAATAAGTCTTTGCTTACCATCATCACAATAAAGCAGAGATCATTAGAAAGGATTAGAGGCGCGTTATGAGTTTTGTCACGCATGCATTGATCGGTAACCTAGCCGGTGGTCAAATCATTGTTATTGATAAAAATGGCAATGTAAGAGTCGTCAACGAAGGAGAGCAACTTCTTCCCGGCGAAGTCGTCATTTCCGGCGATGCCAGCCTCGTTGAATCCGCACCAAATCCAGAAGTCAGCGTAAACCTGGTTCAAGACAGTGGTGACCTCACGGACATCACAGGTGAAATCGATGCCATTTTCGCTGCATTAGAAGAAGGCGTAGACCCAACTCAATTAGGCGATGAGTTCGCCACCGCCGCCGGTGGAACCTCCGGCTCATCGCTAACCCCAACGGGAACGATTGAGCGTGATGGGGTAGAGTCTATTGCAAGCACAAACTTTGTGACGACGGGCTTCCAAAGTGCCGGTCTGTCTGAAACACAAAGCCTCGCCTTTCAAAGCGTTTTAACATCTCCAATCTCAGCTGCTGATTCTGACACCACGGCCCCAAGCGCTCCACAAATTACACTCGACGTTGACAGCGGTATTTCCTCTACAGATTTTTTGACCAATGACGGCTCATACACGGTATCCGGAATCGAAGTCGGAGCTACCGTTGAATATTTGGTGAATGGAGAATGGACAACAACCACACCAACCGCGACCGAAGGTGAGAATACTATCACTGTTCGTCAGACCGATGCTGCAGGTAACACGTCCGAAAGTAGTACGTTGAGTTTCACTTTGGATACGGTTGCAACACCGGGCACCGTGACGGTTGATAACATAACCCAAGATGATGTCATTAATGCTGAAGAAAGTGGACAAAGTGTTGTTGTAAGTGGAACGGCAACAGGTGGCGACATCAGTGAGGGTGATGTCGTTTCCATGATAATTAATGATACTGAGTACAGTACGGTCGTAACCTCTGATGGCAGTTGGTCAGTAGCTGTTGCTGGTTCTGATTTAGCGTTAGATTCTGAGTTTGAGGTGATTGTAGACTCATCTGATGTAGCGGGGAACGCAGTAGAAAGCGTTGGTATTTCAGCTCATAGGGTTGACACCGACTACGGCCAGGCGGGTGAAGACGGCGCCCCAACGGTCGCGATCACCGATGAGAATGGTGAAGAGGTCATCAACGCCACA
>NZ_JCBDGG010000050.1:0-18405 GCF_059833835.1 Vibrio sp. R15-SG3-ISO1B
AAGGCCAGTTTCGCGACCTAGTAATTGGACAAGGTGAAGTTGACTTTAACGGTATTTTCAAGACTTTAGCTGAGATTGACTATCAGGCACCGTTTGTGATCGAAATGTGGGCACAAAACGAGCACTGGTTTGATGACATCCTTGAAGCCAAGGCAACACTGACGCGTATTGCGAATGAGGCAGGGTTGGCACTCTAAGGGAGAAGGCGATGAAATCCGTGCGAATAAAGGATGCGCCTTTAGCGTTACTTTCATCGATCTTTTTCATTTGGGGACTGATTACCGTCTGCAGTAATTCACTGATCCCACACTACAAAGAGGCATTTGATCTCGACTACAAGATGGCCATGCTCTTTCCCATGGCCTTCTTTATCACCCGCATCACCGTTTCATTGCCGACGTCCTTAGTCATGCTCCACTTGGGCTACAAAACCACCTTGAAATACTGTTTGATCGGGTGCTTATTCGGTTGCCTTTCAATGGCGTATCTAGTGCGCGAGGAAACGCTCATAACGACCGTGTTGGGGATTTTACTGATGGCATCAGGCATTTCCGCCATCCAGGTCGTAAGCTCTCCCTATGTCTCCCTACTCGATAGGCCAGAAAAAAGCGTCCTACGCCAGAGTATCGCCACCGCATCCAACTCAATAGGGACCGTGCTTGGTCCTTTAATATTGGCTGCGGTTATTCTTATCGCCACCACGTTTGGGTGGACGCAGACAGCGGAGCACGTCTCCATTTTATTCGTCTGTATCGCCACGTACTTCGCCGCTTTGATTGTCTGTTTTCACTCTATTCACTTACCCGATATTCAGCCCGGCAAAAAAACCAAGTTTCGACACGGCATCTCTGCGCTGTTTCACAATCAATCATTTCGAACGCTCGCCATTGCGCTGACCTTGTACGTCGGCGTAGAAGTCAGTTTCGGTACTTATACAATTTCCTACCTCGCAGATGAGGCCTATGGGCAAATAGGTTTAGTATCGGCAACACAATGGATTACGTGGTATTGGATGGGGATGTTCTTGGGGAGGGTGGGCTTCGCTCGGCTGGGCGCCAAGGTAAATGTCACGCGATTGCTGACCTGCTGTTGCGCGCTTGCCATACTCATCAGCGTGTTTGCGATGACCATTCATCACGTCAGTATTGGGTATCTTATGCTCAGTGTCGGTTTGTTAAATGCCACACTTTACCCAATCATCTACTCTAAGGCACTTCACGCTGCCGGCGCTTACAGAGAGCAAGGCGCAGCTGTACTTATCATGTGCTCTATTGGCGGCGTACTTTTACCGTTGATTCAAGCAATAGTGATCGACGCTTGGAACTTACACACTAGCTTCATCGCTCCCGCCATCGCTTACCTAGCGATGGTCGCTCTGTATTACAAAGCGCAACACCATAAGTCTGCTTTAGCCCGCACGGCACAAAATGAAGCGGGCGATCAACGTTAGTCTCTTAGACCCAAGCAGATGCTAGGAAAAGAACGAGTGCGCTCATAGACACAGCCGCTTTAACAAAAAACATAAACTCATCAGCGATCATTGATTTCATAGGCTCTTCATTTTTTTCAGAAGTCATAACTGTCGTGTTCATACTTAACCCTTGTACTGATTATGTGATCTATGGTTAATTTTGCTCCAATTTGTGACATTAGTCAATCAAATCTGTACTTTTATTACACAGAACAAGGTCAAAAAATGCAACGACAGGCGTGAAATACCTAAGCCGGTAATTATATTACATAAACGATGGTGCGCGCCCTCGAAGGCAACATCCGCCTTTTCACTTGATGTGTTTGACGGGTGCTCTCGCGAAACGGGCGCAATACGATAGGTGTGAAGTCGAGTCTATGGACGTCTCGCCGGAATAAATTGCACCACGGTGCCATTCTTTACCATGAAGCAATCCATGCCTGCTCGTGTTGCCGCTTGTTGACCAATCAGTGTATCTTCGAAAACGACACAGTTTGCAGGAGGTACCGACAAGTTCTGAGCCACCTGCAGAAACGTATCGGGATGAGGTTTGTGGTTGACCACATCATCTGAAGTGACCAATGTTTGGATATAGGAAGGAATCGATGTGGTGGCTAAAATCGCGTTGGCATGCTTAGCCTGCGATCCAGTGCCAATACCCACTTTCTTCGTGTTCGCATAGCGCTTTAATAGTGAGAAGGTCCCTTCTATCACTTCGCCTTTGTGTTCAATCGCTTCATAGTTGGCCGTTTTATCCGCCGTGATCATGGCAGGATCCAACGTCAACTCGTACCGTTTTAACAGTTCAAGTGTCACCTTCCTTGATGGCATGCCACCCAGGCTATCAAGCCAAGGCTTGTCATAAGGGATAGAGAAGGTTTTACACGTTTTCTCCCACGCTGTCGCATGAGCGATCATGGAATTGACTAAAGTGCCATCTAAGTCAAAGATGATACCTTGGTAATGCGTTAAATCGGGCATCTGCTTCCTTATCATTAACGTTGATGACGATCGAACCAAACGGCGAAACAACCGATAGAAAACACCGAGGCGAGGATCATTAGCATCGCGAGAGTAAAGTACGTCATCTTAAGCTCCTACTGTTTTCTTTTCGCATTGTCACTGATACGCTTCTCTAAACACGCGATCAAACGTTCTGAATTAAAGGTAAGGAAAGCGACGGCGCTGCCTATCAGCAACATCACCAGCAGAAAAATCGTCGTCGTACTCATATGGCCTCCGAGCGCGAGATTGATTGAGTCACCATTGTCAGTGTAACGGGTATCATTAAATAAAACCAATGAATAGATAACTCATCATTCGCCCGCCAGACGATATCAATAAGGATGTTTCCATGACCTTTGCTTCCCACAATGTCTACCTGTTGACTGAGCACAACGAGCGCTATCAGGCGTTACTCAGTGAGTTGGATTTACCGGATCTCACGTTCACACAAGACAAAGCCGAAGCGACGATCTTGCTGGCCGCGCCGCCGATGGCCGCTAAAGCCATGGATCAATTTCCCAACCTAGAGTGGATTCAATCTATCTATGCCGGTGTCGATGCGCTGGTGCCGCACTTGCAAGACTTTGAAGGTGTGCTGACTAACGTGAAGGGCATATTTGGTCAGCAGATTTCAGAGTATGTGCTCGGTTATGTGATTGCCCACCAGCGTCATTTTGCCCACTATCAAAGCGAGCAGAAAAAAGCGCAATGGACGCCCAAGCCCTACAGCTCTTTAAATGAACTCAATATGGTCATTCTCGGCACCGGCTCGATTGGTACACACCTCGCCCAAAGTGCCAAGGCACTGGGCATGCGCGTCTCTGGCGTGAATCGCAGCGGGATCCCGAGCAAGCACTCACCTTTCGATGCGCTCTACCATGTGCAAGAGTTAGCAACTGCGCTGGCGGGCGCGGATGTGGTGGTCAACACCCTGCCCAACACGCCGGACACTCAGCATATTCTCAACCATCAGACCTTAAGTCACTTAGACCAAGCCTGGCTGTTTAACGTTGGCCGAGGCGCGGCGTTAGATGAACATGCGTTGATTGAAGCCATTGAGCAAGGCTGCGTGCAGCATGCGTTTTTGGATGTGTTTGAGCAAGAGCCACTGCATGGCGAGCACCCATTTTGGTCCCACCCTCATATCACCGTCACGCCACACATTGCTGCGCTGAGCTTTCCAGAGCAGGCGGCAGAGATATTTGCCGAAAACTACGCGAGATGGCGTGACGGGTTTCGTTTGCTGCATGTGGTGGAGCCAAAGCGAGGTTACTGATGCTGGATTCACTGCTGAGCGAGATTCGCGCCTGTCGCCACTGCGAGGCGCACCTACCGCTGGGCGCCAATCCGGTGATCCAAGCCCATCAGGATGCCAAGCTAATGATTATCGGCCAAGCGCCAGGTACACGTGTTCATCACAGCTCCATTCCATGGAATGACCCTAGTGGCGACCGGCTGCGAGATTGGCTAGGCTTGGACAAGACTCAATTCTATGACGCCAAGAACATTGCGATTATGCCGATGGGGTTGTGTTATCCCGGCAAAGGCCACTCTGGAGATCTGCCCCCGCGCAAAGAGTGCGCGCCAATGTGGCATCAAAAGGTGCTTGAGGCGCTGCCCAATATCGGTATGACACTGCTAATTGGTCAATACGCGCAGCGCTACTACCTCTCAGACAAACCCTGCTCACTCACCGAAACAGTCAAACAGTGGCAAACTTGGGCGCCCCATACACTCCCCCTGCCTCACCCTTCACCGCGAAATACTTTATGGCTAAAGCGCAACCCGTGGTTTGAGGCGGAGGTAGTGCCTTATATTCGCCAGTATGTGCATGAGCATCTGAATCATCAGAGTTTTTAACAAGTCAAATAAAAACTCCCTTCTGTATGAATCACATGAAGGGAGTCTCACCGAACACTTTGATATCGCCTAACGGATATCACTGAGTAGCATTGGCTTACCAAAAGCAATCAGGTTAGCGTTGCTTTGATTAAAGTAGTCTCGCCAAAACAGCTCTAAGTAATTCATCTTCTGAGCCGATATGTATTGCTGATTACCGGGCACAACCCCGGTACCAATAATATAAACATCGGCTTGATTGAAGTTTGCAAACATCTGAGCGTTGGATACTTTTACCAACTCTTGCTGCGGATCGATGACCCGCGTTTTATTGCTCTTATAAAATGACGTGATGTCAGAGTTCTCGAGCATGTCGCTGATGATCAGAACAACTTTTCTTTTCGAGGTCGAGTATGTCAGGACTTGTCTGCTGATGTCATTGAGCGTGCCAATCAACTCCGTATTAGTTGGCTTTTCTTGTGGTTGAAATGCCTCTTGTAATGCCACCCCAATTTGATTGAGCATAAACTTATGCTGTTGGTCCAGACATTTGTCTAAAGCCTTTAAAACTGATTTCTTAACATAACTACGATGCTCATCATCTATCTGAGTATCAAGCTGACCGTTAAATGCGACTTTGGTATAGCTGTCTTGGGCAAAAGATGAAAACTCGACGAGTTGAACTTTATCACCAGGCTGGATAAATCGGGTCACACTCTGATACAACTCGGCCTTGATACCTTGGTCAAGCGAATGAGCCATCGTTTTATCAACGAGGATAACCAGCTCTCTCTCCATGGGCTTCTGGTAATACTCGCTAGGTACGTCCGTTGTGCAACTAGGCACATCGTTTCTCAATGTTGCCGCTTGCGAAAGTTGAGAAAAGAGCGCAAACACGATGCAAGAAAGTGGCAAAAGAATCCTCTTCATATCTACTCCTTTCATTAAGACGACATCGCTTGTTGTTGCAATCGAGCCAATCGCTCTTCTGCCGTTTCAGGCTTGGGTTCGTTTTGAATAGCTTTCAATGCGGTGACAATTTGCTCATCCGTTAACCCATCCAAATCGTTATTTTTTACTTTGTTCATGATATCTACATCACTTAAAAAGGCCTCCGCTACCGAGGGTGTATCCAACTGATTAGGCTCAATCACAGTTTGATTATTTGTGCTCTGCGGCTTTACCGTCGGTGCTTCACTAGGCTTGTCGTTATGAAACACAGGCTGTTGAGCTTTAATCAACTCCGGCGACTCAGCATTTTTCAATGCTCTCAGTTTGTAATAGTTGATAAAGTTACGACTAGATGGGTTGTTTGCTGCGTATATGACATGTTGCTCACCAGAATTTTGCTGTGCGTAAATCGCAATTTTGCTCTGCAAATGTGAGAGAACACTCTGAGCAACCCTTTCAACCCCCGCTTGACGAGAAGCGAAATACTCTAGGTAAGCATTAACGTTTGAAAATTTGTAAGTGGCGTTGTAGGCATCTTTCGACTCTTTACCAGAAAACGTACTCTTGAAACCAAGATAAATACTGTAAGCCTGCATCGCTGCAAAAATGACGGCCAACATAATGAATGTCATCCATCCACCTCGCTTGTGCGCGTCAATCGCATCTCGGAATGCCGCTTTTTCGGCTTCGTCATTGTAGTTCGTCAACTCAGCCGGTGCTGAATCAGCAAATGGGTTAGCGACAGCAAACACACCACCCATTCCTTCTTGTTCATGACCACTGATTTCTTCAATAGCCAGTTTCTCGAGCACTTGACCACGCACATACGTTGCTCCCACGGCAACAATGGAAATAAACAGAACGGTAACGATACTCATCATCCAAGACTTAGTGAAACCAGCATTGGTTTTTGCCAAACGGTTTGCAATTTGTCGCCAACTAGGCTCTTGATCATCGATTGTGTTTGTCTTGGATTTTAATCCCACATTTAAGTTTGGCGAAATAACACCGGGTTTTTGAGGATCATGATTCCAATGTAGTCTCACTTTTCCAATTTGCTGATTACGATAAAGCTCCCCACCCATAGCATGAGTAAAACCAACAAGTAGGACACTAATCAACAGTGCAATCCCAACCGCCGCTTGTATTTGAATCGACTCACTGCCGTCTTGAATGGTAAAACCCGCCAATACATAGGCAAAGCCCGCCGCTTCAATCAATACCATCACTGATAAGCCCAACCATGTGTACCATTTCATCGGGGAGATACCTGTGTCACCGACCTTATTTAGATAACGGCTGGCTTGCTCATAATGGTATTCATCGGCATTGTATTTATCAAAATAAGGCAGAAAACTGTTGCATACCTCTCGCTCAGAGTTAAACCAACGTTGATCATCCAAGCCCAATCTTTTGGCCAAACGCGCGTTTTTACCAAACAATGGAATACGGTAATAGAGTGCTTTTAGTTGCAAGTTAATTGCATCACGATTACTCAAATATAGCGCAATCAGAGCAACGGTCGTACCGATCGCCGTCACCAACATGCGATTCAATAGAAGCCAAGCTGTAAGTCCATTCATGATTATAATTTTCCTGGTTTGTAGTCTGCAATCATCAGGCCCTTAGGCCCTTGGTAGTAAATTTTTCCTGCAAAAGACGAAAAGTTTCCATTGGAATGCGTTTTATTCGCAGCAATATCAATGCATTTAATTGGGTAGTTTTCCTCTTGCACAAACGCTCGATAGATAACCCCCTTTGTTCCGTTGTAGATATTGACGTGGACATCTTTTTGGGTTTTGGCAGGCTTAACGTTTGAGTTACGACCGTAGCCTTGGTAAACGTATAATTGTGGTGTTTCCGACACGACGAGCTTATGTCGGTCTACCGCAACCGGAGCCAACGCCACTAGGTGGTCGTTCACTTTCGCGCCCCACGCCGTCTTGTTCATCCCTGGTAAATAATCCGTGGTTCGCAGGTTGTCATCTCCCAGCTGTTTGAGACCTGTGGTCACGCTAGGCTCATCGTAAACACACGAAGACTCCTCGAGAGTATTGGCCACTGCTTGACCAATTAAAGAAAAACGGTTGGACTCTTGAGCTCCTATGTACGCAAAAAGATTGTCATCCAAACCCTCGTATAATTGCCCGCCAAAGTCTACGAATGCCCGACTGCTTAAGCTACGACGGTTATCTTTATTAATAACCTCTTTGGCTGCCTCTGACGTTTGCTGTGAATGAGCCATACCTTTATTAACTTGTTGACTTACCGTCTGGCTGCGACTGGCAATATTATCTGTGGTACGCATCTTGGCGAAGCTAGGTTCTGTGGCTTTGTATTTCACATAGTTCGTCACGTACTCGGGTTTATTCTCCAAAGTAACGACTTCAATCCGGCGGTTTTCTGCACGCCCTTGAACAGAGTTGTTTGAAGCAATCGGCTGTGATTCACCGGCCCCATATACGTAGATGTTTTCTTTAGGAATACCATTTTTTATCAGTTGCTTGGCTACACTTGTAGCGCGCTCTAATGAGATCTTTGCATTGAGCTGGGCTGAGCCTGTACTATCGGTATGTCCAACAATCAGTATCGCACTACCACTCGGTTTTACCGTCTCCGCGTATTGACTAAAAAAGCGCTGATGCTTTTTACTGGAAATTGATGTTTGCCCTGACTTAAAGATGTCTCCCTTTACCGTTGCCGACAAACCAACGACTTCCGAAGAGCCTATAACCTGCTTTATGCGCTCAGTATTGCCTGACTTTTCAGCTTCAATAATGGCTTGTGACTGGACAGCAACCATCTGGCCTTCCTCTTCCGAGGAGCCCACTCGCTCAAATTCAACCTCAACGGCTTCTTTTTCTGCGGCTAGAGCCAATTTTTCTTCTCGCTGTGCCCAATAGTACCCAACGGAACAGCCAACCAACGCCCCGACGCCCGCACCTATCCATGCTCCTTTATCACCACCAATTGCATTGCCAGCTAAACCACCAACAATCATTCCGCCAGCACACCCAATTAATGTGGTCGAGCTGATGCCACCAAAATCACCGGTGTTCGAACAACTGGTAATAGATAAAGCGATACTAACGGACACTGCAACTTGTTTAAATCTCGGCATTTTTTACATCCATGCAACTGTACTGAATTGTGTTTTTACGATCGCCAACCCATCGAACGGCGTAATGTTCATTGAGCGGCTCAATTTCTAGAACTTGCTCAAGTTGATGTGGTTGATCCACCAGATGAAAACGCCACAAGTCTGATGTCTGTTCGATAGATACAACATCAAACTCATATCGAATAGAGTGAGGCATACCTAAACTTTGGAGAGCCAGATTAAAGGTCGTAATCAACTCAACATTCTCTGGGTTGATACGAAAATTGAAGGTCGTTTCCTCTTCACCGATAGACAGCACGCCAGTAAAACTTTGACACTGGGGGAGTGAGACGGGGGGAGACATGAGCAAATACACTACCCATGACATCGTCATGATAATTAGAACTAACGTTGCTTTCTTGAGGCCCATTTTGAGTCACATCAATAGTGAATACAGGTGCCTTGTTAAGGACAAGAAATCAACAAAACACCAACTAGACAACCGATCATCGTTATTTGTAAATACTTAATTAGTCGATGATTTTTATGTTATGTAATATCTTTTTACAAAGATTGGGAGACACAATCAAGAAATGGTCGACACAAACACGACCAATACATTCAAATATGTGATCAATAGCACTGAAAATGAATTTATTGACACCATTTTATATAAAACAACATGAGCACATGAAAAACCAAAAGACACCATAAAAACAAGAAAAGCGCCCTCATAAAATGAGCGCGCTTTAACTTACGATCAAGCAAACTACACCGCTATTATGCGAAAGACTTGCTGTCTATCGCCCTCGCAATACCTTTGATGTATTTGTATAAAGAGTAAATGAGCGCTGCAAGCAACACGATATACCCCACCACAAATACTAGTGTGAGCACGCCCAGAATGCTGAGAATGACTGATACCCAAAATGTTTTTGTCGCGTTTGAAAAATGACTTTCAAATACGGTTCCTTTGGCATCAGCACGTTTGACGTACGCCCAAATCACACCAGCTATGGACAGCAATCCACCTGTAAACACACCCAATAACAGTAACCCATACGTAATTAGAACGTGTGTGCGTATACTCGACAAGTCTGCCGCTCCCTCTTCCATGGTCGCCGTTGTCTCGTTCATCAATCCTATCTCCTATGCAATTGATTGATATAAAAACAACATAATAAACTCTAGGAATAAATTTAAATAGTGCGCTTGTTCATTGTTTTTAAAGAAATTATCATGAAACAGTTCGATTTAAACACCTAGGCAGGAAACGCGCCTACTTACACTCTGCAAATTAAAATACTTCAATCTGAACCAAACAAATCTCGCGTGTATACCTTCTCTTTCACATCCATCAGCGCTTCACAGCGTCGGTTCGAGACGATCACGTCGGCGCGTGATTTAAATGCGTCAAGATCACGAATGACGGGCGAATTGAAAAAGTGCGGCTCAGTGATGACAGGCTCATACACAATCACTTTAATCCCTCTGGCCTTCAAACGCTTCATGATCCCCTGTATCGATGACGAGCGAAAGTTGTCCGAGCCAGACTTCATGATCAAACGATAAATCCCCACCACCTTGGGTTGGCGCTTTAAGATCGCTTCTGCAATCACATCTTTGCGAGTTTTGTTCGCCGCCACAATCGCAGCGATCAAGTTGTTTGGCACGTCACGGTAGTTCGCGAGCAACTGTTTGGTGTCTTTCGGTAAACAATAACCGCCATAACCAAAGGATGGATTATTGTAGTGATGGCCGATACGTGGATCGAGCCCGACACCTTCAATGATTTGCTTGGTATCTAAGCCATGACTCTCGGCGTAAGAGTCCAATTCATTGAAGTACGCAACGCGCATCGCTAGGTAGGTATTGGAGAACAGCTTGACCGCTTCGGCCTCTGTCGAATCGGTAAACAATACTGGGATATCGGTCTTGATCGCCCCGTCGGTCAGTAACGCAGCAAACTGCTTAGCCCGTTCACTCTGCTCTCCCACAATAATACGAGAGGGATACAGGTTGTCATACAACGCTTTGCCTTCACGAAGAAACTCAGGCGAAAACAATATCTGGTCACATTGGAAACGCGCTTTGACTTGCTCAGTATAGCCCACGGGAACTGTGGATTTGATCACCATGACAGCCGATGCGTTTAACGCCAGCACCTGCTGAATAACACTTTCAACAGAGTGCGTATCAAATGTATTGGTCACCGGATCATAGTCTGTCGGCGTGGCAATAATGACAAACTGGGCACCCTCTAGCGCTTCTTGCATGTCAGTGGTGGCTCGAAAATTGAGCGGTTTCTCGCGTAAAAACAGCTCGATTTCCGGATCTCGAATGGGGGATATACGGTCGTTGAGCTTATCGACTTTGCTTGCCACCACATCCACAGCCATCACTTGGTGATGCTGGGCTAAAAGCAGCGCGTTAGATAGCCCGACATACCCACACCCTATCACTGCAATCTTCATTGCACGGTTCCTATTTCTCGTTAATACCCCATCTAGAAATAAAAGCCGCAGGTTGCAGTGAAAAGACACTCATTTGACGATTTTACGACAAAAAAAAACGGAGGCCGAAGCCTCCGTATGATGCCTCGCTTGGAGCGAGACACCTCTTTCAACCAGAAGGGTTGGGATGATTACATCATGCCCATACCACCCATTCCGCCCATGCCGCCCATATCAGGCATTGCTGGTGCCTCTTTTTGTGGTAGGTCGGTGACCATGGCTTCAGTGGTGATCATAAGACCTGCAACAGACGCTGCGAATTGAAGTGCAGAGCGAGTCACTTTCGTTGGGTCTAGGATACCCATCTCAATCATGTCGCCGTATTCGCCAGTTGCCGCGTTGTAACCGTAGTTACCTTCGCCAGCGCGAACGTTGTTCGCTACAACAGACTCTTCATCACCAGCGTTCTTAGTGATTTGACGGATTGGCGCTTCCATCGCACGAAGTGCAACGCGGATACCAACGTTTTGCTCTTCGTTATCACCTTCAAGGTTCGCCACTTTTGATGCTGCGCGGATAAGAGCAACACCACCACCAGCAACCACGCCTTCTTCCACTGCGGCGCGAGTCGCGTGCAGTGCATCTTCAACGCGGTCTTTCTTCTCTTTCATTTCCACTTCTGTCGCTGCGCCCACTTTGATCACAGCCACACCGCCGGCAAGTTTCGCCACGCGCTCTTGAAGTTTTTCTTTGTCGTAGTCTGAGGTTGCGTCTTCGATTTGCTGACGAATCTGCGCCACGCGACCTTGGATCATCTCTTGCTCACCCACACCATCGATGATGGTGGTGTTTTCTTTGGTGATGGTCACGCGCTTCGCTTGACCTAGGTCTTCTAGCGTTACTTTTTCTAGCTCTAGACCGATCTCTTCAGAGATCACTGTACCGCCAGTCAAAATCGCGATGTCTTGCAGCATCGCTTTACGACGATCACCAAAGCCTGGTGCTTTCACAGCCGCCACTTTCACGATACCGCGCATGTTGTTAACAACCAGTGTCGCCAGCGCTTCACCTTCGACATCTTCTGCAATGATAAGCAGAGGACGAGACGCTTTTGCTACCGCTTCTAGCGTTGGAAGAAGCTCGCGGATGTTAGAGACTTTCTTGTCGATCAGTAGGATGAATGGGCTTTCGAGATCAACCGAGCCCGCTTCTTGGTTGTTGATGAAGTAAGGCGATAGGTAGCCGCGGTCAAACTGCATACCTTCTACCACATCGAGCTCATCTTGCAGGGCTTGACCTTCTTCTACAGTGATCACGCCATCACGGCCCACTTTTTCCATCGCTTCAGCAATGATGTTACCTACGGTTGCGTCAGAGTTGGCAGAAATCGTACCCACCTGTGCAATCGCTTTGGTGTCTGAACAAGGTACAGAGAGCGCTTTCAGCTCTTCTACGGCAGCGGTCACGGCTTTGTCGATGCCGCGCTTAAGATCCATTGGGTTCATACCCGCCGCTACCGCTTTTAGACCTTCGTTAACAATCGCTTGCGCCAATACAGTCGCGGTAGTCGTACCGTCACCTGCCGCGTCGTTTGCTTGAGACGCCACTTCTTTGACCATTTGTGCGCCCATGTTTTGGAACTTGTCTTCCAATTCAATTTCACGCGCAACAGAAACACCATCTTTGGTGATGGTTGGTGCACCGAACGATTTGTCCAGTACCACATTGCGGCCTTTAGGGCCCAGCGTCACTTTTACTGCGTCAGCCAGAACGTTCACACCTTCTAGCATTTTAATGCGTGCATCGTTACCAAATTTTACGTCTTTAGCAGCCATCTTTATCTTCCTTTCTAAATTCGATTGATTTTGTTAGTTGGGATTCAGAATTGAATTACTCAACGTTTGCTATTACTCAACGATAGCCATGATGTCGTTTTCAGACATGATCAGAACTTCTTTACCGTCGACTTTTTCGGTTCTTGTGCCGTAGCCTTCAGCAAAAATCACCGTATCACCCACTTTAACGTCTAGAGGCTGAACTGAGCCATTTTCTAGAATGCGGCCTTTACCCACAGCGAGTACTACGCCACGAGTCGATTTTTCTGCCGCAGAACCAGTAAGAACGATGCCACCGGCTGACTTAGATTCAACTTCTTGGCGTTCTACGATAACTCGGTCGTGTAATGGACGAATGTTCATCGGTCGTCTCTCCTGATAATTTCCATTTAGGTTTGATAACGCCCTCAAAGCAGTCGCTCTGAGGCTTTAAAGTCTTGTGCTGACTATTTCAGTCGCGTGCTAACTATATGTGGGATGGTTTGGGTAAACCCAAGGGGGAGAGATGAAAAATTTGTGATCGAGGTTGAAGAAGTGGTGGGTTGCCCACGTTCGGACTTCTCATGGTTATGTTTTGGCGTTTACCGCTGCAACGACAAAATCAACAAAGGTCCGGTTTTTGAGTGACAAATTTTTGGAGCGATACAGCAGGTGTATCGGCTTAGCTTTAGGAACAGCATCTTGAAGGATCTCCATCAACTGGCCGGACTCAATTTCTGGCTCGACCAACAGCTTCGGCTGCAACAGAACACCACATCCTTGGATCGCCGCGAATTTCAATACGTCACCATTGTTTGAGGCAAGCCTAATGCGGCTTTGATCAAAGGTACTGGCGGGCAGGTTCATTACTTGTTGGCTTTCACCTTGGTGATAGTGAAAGCCCAAACAGCAGTGATGTCTGAGATCTTCCAATGATTGAATCCGTCCATGCGCGTTGAGATACGAAGGCGCGGCACAATAGGTCATCGGATAATCGCCTAGCTTTCTTGCAACCAGTGAAGAGTCCACCAGTTCACCTATGCGGATAATGACGTCGGCATCCGTTCGAAACGGGTCAATCAGGTTATTGTCGAGCAACATTTCTACATTGATATCAGGATGCTCAGAGAGAAAGTCGGCGACGATCGGCGCCAATACCGTCTTTCCATAGGTGACAGGACAATTCACTTTGACCGTACCACGGGGCCGATTGATCAGCGTATGAATCAAATTTTCGGCGTTGGCGATGTCTTCAATAATCCGATGACACTCTTGGTAGTAGAGTTTGCCCGCTTCGGTGAGTGACTGTTTTCGGGTGGTGCGATGAATCAATTGTGTCCCTAAACTTTGTTCTAGAAATCGAACATGTTTGCCGATCATGGTAGGAGACAAGTCGAAGTGATGCGCTGCGCTGCGAAAACTGCCCTGTTCAACCACGCAGGCAAAGACTTTCATACTGGTCAGCTTGTCCATTGCGCACCTATAGTTAATAAAGAATAAACTGACTCAAAGTTTATCAATTAGAACGCGTCAATTAAAGTTGACCTTGAACATCCAAAGCCAACAACACAGAGACCACTCATGAGCCAAACGATTTTTGTCACCGCTGAGCTGAGAATGAATGCTGACCAACCAAGAGCGACGGTTATCCAAGCCATCGAGCAATTTTGCCTTGATATGCAAAGTGAAGCCGGCTGCTTACAAGCAATGGCGACGTACGATGACAACATGCCACAACGAGTGATTTTGTGGGAACGTTATGAGAATCGTGCGGCTATTGAAGCCCATTTCACTATGGCCCATACCCGCGCATTTATCGCTTCGGAGATGACCGAGTTGGTTCAGGCTTTTGAAACACAACAAAATGGAGCGCAAGTATCATGAAATGGGGCATTCTTGGAACCAGTTTTATCTCTGGCGTGATGGCAGAAGCCATTAAACAGGATAGTCAAAGTGAGCTGTACGCGGTAGCGGGGCGCTCTGAGAGCAATTTAGCAGCCTTTGCCAAGCAGTACGGGATTGCAAACACATTCACAGATTACGACGCGCTACTGAGTGATGAGCAAATCGATATTATCTACATTGCCTTGCCGAACCATCTTCACCATGACTTTATTATTAAGGCGGCTCAACAAGGTAAAGCGATTTTGTGTGAGAAATCGCTTTCCATCGATATGGAAAAGACGGAACTGGCGCTACAAGCGGTCAAAGACCATCAGGTGTTTTTCGCCGAAGGCTTGATGTACCTGCATCACCCTTTGATTCAAGAGCTGGTTACCATACTCAAATCCGGTGAGATTGGTGAACTGCGCTCGATTCATACCTCCTACATTGCCTCCATCGCCCAGTTCGTCAATCCAGACAGCAAAGGGGCGATATACAACCTTGGTTGCTACCCAATCTCGTTACTGTACCTGGTTGTGAAAACCCTGCTGGGAGAAGACGCTTTTGCGAATCGTTCTCTCAAGGCCATCAGCCGAAGAGGCGCCGACAACAACATCTGTGAAACCACATTGTTGATGAGTTTTGGCGACCACCACACCGCCACCGTACACACCGCTGAAGATCATGGTTTGAAGCATCACTTCACAATCCTTGGCAGTAAAGGCTGTATAACCATGGAAACTAACCCCTGGCTTCCCGCTCAAGACAACCGAGTCAGTGTGGAAATCTATGAGACCTCTAAGCGCGACGTGACGGTAACAGCAGAAGGCGACGCGTTCTTGTATCAAGTACGCCAGGTGCGCCGTGCCGTAGAATCCGGACAAAAAGCGCTGCTCAGCCCTTGTGCCAACTGGCAAGACTCCTACAACATTATGCAATTGTTGACGGAATGGGAGAGTCTCGGCGACGCTTGATCCGCCAAGCCCCCTCTCTCCAAAACGGGTGACTCAAACACCCACTCTCAGATCGGCGCAGAGTCGACGCAATATCGCTCAGCGCCACGCATCAAATGGAATGACCTCTGCCTTTTGTTGGGGTTCAAGCAACGTATCGGTATCAAGCGCTTGCTGGAATTTGGTCATTTGCGTGACGAGTTCACGCATGAGGACAACATTGGTGTGATTGGGGTTTTTACAACGGCTAACGACCAGGTCAATGTGACTTTGCTGTGCCCAGAGCCTAGCTTGCATTGGCTCAGACGCCGCGCTGATCATTTCCTCGCAGATCTCTTTTTTGAGAGCGATAAACGCATCGGGATTTTTTTGCGCCAGTTCGACCAGTTCATCGAACGGCGGCAGTTGCTGAAAAAGCGGTGAAGAGTCCATGTGCGCCTCCTTGCCTCACCCATCAAACGTTAAGAATAGGTTAAAAAGTCAGCGATAAAAAGAGGGAGGATGGGGGAGTCTCATTAATGAGAGGGTGGTGGGTGGGGGGTGGGGGGTGAAATGATGAGAGGTTGACCAAGGGTGTCAACCTCTCGGGGAGAATGATACGTTATTATTGTGTGTCTTCTTCGCGGCGGAAGGCGAAACGGACGAGAACAATAGCCACGCCCAGCATGCCGCCGAGGAGCGTGCCGAGCACTGCGATTAACGCACGCTTAGGCTTATCTCGGCTGATCGGTTGCTCAATATCCTCTAGGAAACGGAAGGTTTGGAATTCGATATTGCGGTCCACTTTTAGGTTCGCCAACATATCGAGTTTCGCATCGATTTGTTGCAAACGAGGCTCTACCACACTGAGGTTTTTCACCGACTGGAGTGCGGCGACTTTGGCTTCTAAGGCTTTCGTCCCCATGTCGATGGCAAAAATTTCACTATCACCATTGGTTTGGATCGGTGTATCAACGCCTGCTGCTTTCGCAATACCGTATGCGTATTGCGCCTTTTCCGCTTCCACTTCTATCCGGTTTTTGGCCTGCGTTTCAAGAATGCGCTTTTGCTGAGCCAGTTCATCACGCTTAGATGACACCAGCGCTTGCAAGTTATCAAGGGCATCTTGGTGTACTTGCTGTTTAATGATACTTAAATATTCGTTTAGGAGCGTAAAACTGCTCTCTTTGGTTGTGGACTGCAGTGAAATGTTATGTGGACTCACCTGGGTCTTTTTATCCACCGGTGTGGCGACTATTTTTTCAAACCACACAGCGTAGAGGCGCTGCATCGCTTCTTTCTCTGCATCCTTATCTGCAAACGCACCTAGCTGGTCTTTAAAGGTTTGAAATTCACTACTGCCATTTAGAAATTGGCGCTTATTATTACTGGAGTTAAACTCGTCGACAAAGCTTTGGAACAGGAGCTCCGTATCCACTAACTCATCCAAAGCTTTGCTCACCAATACCGTACCATCTTCCTGGTAGACATCGAATACCGGTTGGAACTGCTTAACCTGCTGACGGTAAGCAGTGATATCTTGCAGTTGAGGCCTTGTAACCTGTGCTTTAGATGACCACCATTGCTGAGCGGTAAGCGCATAAATCACCGCACCCACGGCAAAGACGACAGTCGTTAAAATGATAATTAACTTACCGTCCCACAGCGCTTTAAACAGCTCTCTTAAATCAATTTCATCATCGTTTCGAAAAGAAGGGGGGACTTGAGGTGAATACTGCTGATTCATCAATGGTTGCTGGTTTTGCCCGCTCACGCTTAATCCTTTGTGCAAATTAGAGTTGTCATTTATTGGGCAAGATTAGCATAGAGTGGTTGTGGGGACTAGATGCCAGTGCCTAGTGCTGAATCTTTAGTTCCTAGTTTCTAGTGCCTAGTTCCTAGAAAAACCCATTCACGCTTCGCTTGAGTCCCCTCTAGGAACTAGGCACTAGGAACTCGACTCTACAACCCTATACCTACACCGTCTCTCCCCCCGCACAATATGCTCCGTCCTTTCAATATGACACTCTGGACCAAGCAGTTGGCGAAAGATGTTCAACTCCGATTGACACAAACTGGGGCAATGGGTCGCGGCGCGGCAGATGGGGCAATGGTTTTCGGTGAACAGATAGCCGCCGTCGCAAGCTTCGAACTCGGCCATGTAGCCCTCTTGCTCGCGGATCTCAACTAGGGCTTGAAGCTTGGCTTCTAGCGTCTCCGCAGCCGTGCATACGCGCTTGATAGTGCGCCAAGGTTTGGCTTTCGCGATCGAGGGTCACTTTTTCTACCCCTTCGAGGCCATACAGACGCCCTACCGCGTCGATGACTTGAATCGTCAGCTCTCCATGACGATCAGCAAAATGGCGATGACCTTTCGCCGTTAAAGACCAGTGGCGTGTCGGCCGACCCACTTTGACGCGAATATCTTCAATCGCCAGCAAGCTGTCGTCTTCCAACGCTTGCAAATGCTGGCGCGCGCCCATGGTCGTCATATCTAGCAGATCGGCAATCTGCTTGGCGGTCACGCTGCCTTCGCGTTTGATGATGTGGAGTATTCGCTCGCCCGTTTTCATGCGCCCCTCAGACTCACTTCCCCGCCCACATACTCTTCTACCCCTTGCTCTGTCTCAATCAATACCGCGCCTTGCGCGTTGATGCCCCTTGCAATACCGTACACCTCTCTTGGCCCCATAATGAGTTTTATAGGACGGCCGAGAAAGTTATCCAACCGGTTCCAACGCTCGACAAAACCGTGCATCCCTTGCAGTTCATAATCAGACAACGCGCGGTGCAGGGTTTTAATTAAGGTGATAGCCAATTGATTGCGATCGACGCTTTCCCCGGTCACCTCAAAGAGGGAGGTCCAAGGCTGGGTAATAGCCGAGGTGGAGCGCTCGCTGCCCGCGGCCATTTGCAGGTTCATGCCCATACCAATCACAAGGCTGGCGGCGGCGCC
>NZ_JCBDGG010000051.1:0-118401 GCF_059833835.1 Vibrio sp. R15-SG3-ISO1B
GATGGCGAGCGTTTAATTGCGGTCGCGGTCACCGATATTCTCTCCAATAGTGCCAGTGCGTTTTATACCTTCTTCGACCCAGACATCGATTTATCCTTAGGCACCTTAGCGGTCTTGCTGCAAATCACCTATTGTCAGAACGCTGGAAAACAGTGGCTCTATCTTGGCTATCAAATCGATGAATGCCCGGCTATGAACTATAAAGTCCGATTTGCGCGTCATCAAAGGCTAGTAAATCAGCGTTGGCAAGGGTAGAATACGCCCCAACTTTACTTAATTCATTTTTATCGGCCTTTCTCGCCGCTGAAAATCGCCCATTTTTTTAAAAGAGGATTAAATGGCTAAAGAAGACGTAATTGAGATGCAAGGCACGGTCCTTGATACTCTACCAAACACAATGTTCCGTGTTGAACTAGAAAACGGCCACGTCGTGACTGCTCACATCTCTGGTAAAATGCGTAAGAACTACATCCGTATTCTTACTGGTGACAAAGTAACTGTAGAGATGACTCCATACGATCTATCAAAAGGTCGCATCGTCTTCCGTGCTCGTTAATCTTTGATTATCAGACACCAACAAAAAAGCGGAGCTAGGCTCCGCTTTTTTGTTGGTGAATCACTGAAAAACTTTATTTACCCAGCGCTTCTTTGTAGTGCTCACGACACACCGACACGTATTTGTCGTTGCCCCCGATGGCCACCTGATCACCGTGAGCGATGGCGTTGCCCTCTTCATCGGTGCGAATCACCATGTTGGCTTTTCTTCCACAGTGACAAATCGTTTTCAGTTCAATCAGCTTATCTGCCCAAGAGAGTAAATACTTACTTCCTTCAAATAGCTCACCAAGAAAATCGGTTCTTAGACCATAACAGAGCACAGGAATATGCAGTTTATCCACCACTTCGGTCAACTGGTAAACTTGCTCTTTAGTGAGAAACTGACATTCATCGACCAAGATACAGTGACGCTTTTGTTGTTCGTTCAGCGCTTTGATCTCTGCAAAGAGATCCGTCTCAGCGCGAAACAGCTGCGCGTCAGATTGCAAGCCGATACGAGAGCTGACTTTACCGATGCCGTAACGGTCATCTAACGCTGCGGTAAAAATCACCGGCGTCATACCACGCTCTTGATAGTTAAAAGACGATTGAAGTAGTGTGGTGGATTTCCCTGCATTCATCGCAGAGTAGTAGAAGTACATCTGAGCCACGAAAGGTTACCTGTAGCAAAAGTGGCAACATGAGCATACTCAATGCGGCCGATTAAAATGACAAAAAGGGCTGAAAAGTCAGCCCTTAAGTTAAAATTATTTACGACGCCAGGTGGTCCCTTCTGGGCCATCTTCCAAAACGATACCCATATCGGTCAGTTTGTCTCGCGCCATGTCCGCGTTTGCCCAATCTTTAGCGGCGCGACTGTCGTTACGCAGTTTGATAAGCGCTTCAATCTCGGCCACTTCGCCGTCATTGCCCGCGTCGCCTTTTAGGAAAGCTTCGGGATCTTGACCAAGAATGCCGATGATGTCTGCCAATTCGCGCATCAGGACACCTAAACCGTTCGCGGCATTGATGTCTTCGTTCTTCAAGCGATTGATGTCACGCGCCATATCAAAGAGCACTGAATAGGCTTCCGGCGTATTGAAATCGTCGTTCATCGCTTCGGTAAAGCGAGTGATGTACTGCTGCCCGCCCGATGCGGAGGCCGACAGATCCAAGCCACGTAGCGCTGTGTACAAACGCTCAAGCGACGCACGCGCTTGGTTAAGGTTCTCTTCGCTATAGTTCAACTGACTGCGGTAGTGACCCGACATTAAGAAGTAACGCACGGTTTCTGCATCGTAATGACCCAACACATCACGGATAGTAAAGAAGTTACCCAGCGACTTGGACATTTTTTCTTTGTCGACCATGACCATGCCACTGTGCATCCAGGTGTTCACGTATTGTGTCCCGTGTGCGCAGCAAGATTGTGCGATTTCATTTTCATGGTGTGGGAACTGCAGATCGGAACCACCACCGTGAATGTCAAAGTGATTGCCCAAGATCGACGAGTTCATTGCCGAACACTCAATGTGCCAGCCAGGACGGCCCGGGCCCCATGGTGACTCCCACGTTGGCTCACCCGGCTTCGACATTTTCCACAACACGAAATCAAGCGGGCTGCGTTTTGCGCTTTCCACATCAACGCGCGCACCAGCTTGCAGCTGATCCAAATCCTGTTTTGACAACTTACCGTATTCGTCAAATTTGCCCACTTCAAACATCACGTCGCCATTATCGGCCACATAGGCAAAACCACGCTCGATCAGCTTTTCAACCAAGGCGATGATTTCAGGGATAAATTGTGTCGCGCGAGGTTCAACATCTGGGCGCTTCATATTCAAAGCATCAAAGTCAGCGTACATCTCACCGATAAGACGTTCTGTCAGCGCATCACAGCTCTCACCGTTTTCGTTTGCACGTTTGATGATTTTGTCATCAATGTCGGTAATGTTGCGCACGAACGTGAGATCGTAGCCTAGGTAGCGCAGGTAACGTGAGACCACATCAAAAGACACAAACGTACGGCCATGACCGATATGACAGAGATCGTAGATGGTGACGCCACAGACATACATGCCGACTTTGCCAGCGGTGATGGGTTTGAATTCCTCTTTCTGTCTTGTGAGTGTGTTATATATCTTTAACATGATCTCTATCTAATAAATGAGTGAAACAAAATAGTGGGGCAGTATATCAAGTCCTGCTTGGCGAAGTCATCCCTAACTCGGCGAAAAACCGACTATCCTTGTGACAAAGGGCCAGTACGTGAACAACACGACTGACTTTGGACGTAGGAAAGTCGTAAAACTTACGTTAGAATCTTGCCTTCACATAGAAAATCGACCGAAAGGACATAATCATGATCACCCTTCACACTAATTTTGGTGACATCAAAATTCAGCTAAACGAAGAGAAAGCACCGGAAACCAGCGCAAACTTCCTTCAATACTGCCGCGACGGTTTCTACGATAACACGCTATTTCACCGCGTTATCGACGGTTTCATGATTCAAGGCGGTGGCATGGAGTCTGGTCTTCGCGAAAAGGCTACTCGTGCTCCTATCAAAAATGAAGCAAACAACGGCCTAAGCAACAAAGTGGGTACATTAGCAATGGCACGTACCATGGAGCCGCACTCTGCAAGCTCTCAGTTCTTCATCAACGTAAACAACAACACCTTCCTAGACTTCCGCAGTGAAAGTCTTGACGGTTGGGGTTACTGTGTCTTCGCTGAAGTCGTTGAAGGTATGGACGTTGTTAACCAGATCAAAGGTGTCAGCACGGGTTCTTACGGCATGCACCAAGATGTACCGCTTGAAGATGTTGTGATCACTGGCACAACGATCGAAGAGTAATCTATCCAAAGAAGAGCTGCCTAATGCAGCTCTTTTTTCCTATATTGGGCGCTTTTACCCTAAACCTGTGATTGTTTTGCCCTACCCTTTCAGCCCACTGGGCTCGCCTGAACTCTGATTGCTTTATGACCACTCTGTTTATTTCCGATCTGCATCTCTCCCCTTCAACGCACGAAATCACCGCGTGTTTTATTCGCTTTATGCGCGAAGAAGCCAGCCAAGCCGACGCCTTATATGTCTTGGGTGATTTGTTCGAATTTTGGGTGGGAGATGACGATAAGTCTGAATTCGCGCAAACTATTCGTGACGAGTTTCGCCGCTTAACACGCTCTGGTGTGCCTTGCTATTTTACTCAGGGGAATCGTGATTTTTTGGTCGGTAAGCGCTTTGCAAAGCAAACCGGAGTCACCTTACTCGGGGATGAGACCGTCATTGATTTGTATGGTCAGCCCACCGTGATTCTGCACGGTGATACGCTGTGCACTGACGATGTCAGCTATCTTGAGTACCGAAAAAAAGTTCATCAGCCTTGGCTACAATGGGTGTTCAATCGTATCCCGATGTTCATCAAGCAGAAGATCGTCGCCAAGGTACAAACAGACATCAGTGCAGATAAGCAGACCAAATCCCTTGAGATCATGGATGTCAATCAGCAAGAAGTGGAGAGCGTGATGAATAAACACCATGTTGAGCTCATGATTCATGGCCACACTCATCGCCCGAATATTCACCGTTTTATCAGTAACGGAAAAAACCTGCATCGCGTCGTATTAGGGGATTGGTACACACAAGGATCGGTCTTAGTGGTTGATAAAACAGGATACGACCTACAAAATCGTGCATTCCTATCAACAAATTGACAAATAAGTACCAGATTTTTCAATAAATTGTGCCTATACTTAATTTCAATGTTCGGTAACACGTTGAAATTAGACTGCTACTTTGAAAACCTCATACATTGCACGCCAACCTATCTTAGATCGGCACAAACATACTATTGGCTATGAGCTGCTGTTTCGTGATGGCCCTAAAAACACGTTTCCAGAAATCGACCCTGAGCTGGCAACGAGTCGTTTGCTGTCTGATCATTTTATGTCCACCCACTACTCGACATTGGGTGACAAAGTTGGCTTTGTGAATTTCCCTTATCAAAGCTTGATCAATCGCGTGCCGACTCTATTTCCGTCGGCGAGCCTAGTGGTTGAAATTTTGGAAGACTGCCTGCCGACGCCCGAGCTACTCGAGGCGGTCAAAGAGATATATAAACTCGGCTATAAAATTGCGCTGGATGATTTTGTGCCTTCCCCTGAATGGAAAGCCTTTTTGCCGTATGTCTCGATCATCAAATTTGATATCCGTGTCGTCCCGATTGAAAAAGCGCGACTGTTCATTCGCAAGTTACAAGGCAGCAAAATCCAGTTTTTAGCAGAGAAAGTCGAGACGTATGAGGAGTTTAGTCACGCGCTTGAAGCCGGTTTTGACTATTTCCAAGGTTACTTTTTTAGTAAACCCGAGATCTTGCAGCGCAAATCGATCGAACCTTCCTTCATGACCATAGTGCAACTGCTCAGTGAGATTGCAAAATCCGACATCGATTATCAGCGGATTGAAACCTTGGTGAGTAAAGACGTCTCGCTCTCGTATAAATTGCTCACGCACGTCAACTCGTCTTCGATTGTCAGCACCAAGATTCAGTCATTTAAACAAGCGCTGATTTACCTGGGTGAAGATAGATTGCGTAAATTTGTATCCTTGGTGGCGCTCGCCTCCTCCCAAGACTCCAAACCCGAGTACCTTTACGGGTTGTCCATTCAGCGCGCACGCTACTGCGAATTAGTCGCGGCGAAGCTCGAGGAGAAGCTCGCCTCTGGCCAAGCGTTTCTTACGGGTATGTTTTCGCTGCTCGACAGTTTACTCGACAGACCGTTAGAACAAATCGTGGCGGAAATCCCCATTGATGAAGCCGTCAAGCATGCACTCACTGATGGTGAAGGGACGCTTGGGGTGTTGCTCAAGCTTGTCATCGCCTATGAACACGCACAATGGGACGAAGCCGCTGAACTCTGTCAACAGCTCGGCCTTGAGAAAGAAGTCGTTAGTGAATGCTACGATGAATCGGTACAATGGACGGCAGATTTACTGTCTAATTAACCCTGATTGTCCCTGATATAAGTAAAAAGCGGAGATTGGATGTCTTTATGTCCTTGTGAAAGTCAGCAGACTTATGAGTCTTGCTGCCTGCCGATTCATCAACATCATCAGAATGCCCATACACCAGAGCAACTCATGCGCGCTCGCTACAGCGCCCATGTCAAAGGTCTGGTTGATTTTGTTGTCGCCACCTATCACCCTTCGTGCGAAGCGGAGAAAGAACGCGATGCCATCGCAGATTCAATCGCGAGCGACTGGTGCGGCCTTGAAGTGGTATCCACCGCGCCGGGCGAGCATCATGATGAGGGTTTCGTCACCTTCAAGGCGTATTTCTCTGCCGAGCAAGGTCGCTCAACACAGACCTTATGCCTTGAAGAGCGATCTCGATTTGTCCGTGAAAATGGCTTGTGGTACTACATCGATGGAGAATTCCCACAAGCGAATCAGGCCAAGGTTGGTCGCAACGATCCTTGCCCATGTCAAAGCGGGAAGAAATTTAAAAAATGCTGCGGATAACGAATAAAATCAGAGACTAAGATTTATTCGGGTTCACTCGCAAAATGTCGTCTTGTTCTGCTTGAAACTGTTTTTTTAGCTCAGATTTTGACTTAAAACTGATCTCACCACCCTGCGCAACTGTCATATGTTGCGCTTCTACATTATGCTTAGACTGATACAACATCACAGCTTGCATGCAAGAATCTCGCTGCTGCTGCGAAAGTGGTGTACCCTCAGGCCACTTACCCGTCTCAACTGCATAGAGGAGACGCTCGTAAGCTTCTGGTGTAATTGAATTAATCAACTGCTCTGCGTCCATGACGTATCCTTTGGTTTCTGTTGTTTTTTGTTAAGGCCCTGACATTAACCGCCTCAATGAAGGCGTCAAGATAACGGCTAAGAATAAGTGTAACGGATCACAAGCAAACTTCGTATGAATCGACTTATCACACTGGTATTGATAGGGCTAGCGGCCACACTCACGGGCTGCTTTGAAGTTCGAAAAAATACCGACCAACTGTGTAAAGACACACCGGAACTTCGTTGCGAACGCCTGAATATGGATGATGGCCAATGTCGCGTTCCTCGTACCGATCTCATTTGGCACCGCTTTGAAGTCTTTAAGGACCCATCAGACCCAAATCTCATCAAAGAATACAATTTGCTGTCAGAGTATAAAAAGTGTCTAGAGCTAGCCTCTCAGATCCAACCCATTGATCAATCCAACCTGAAACAGCGGCGTTTTGAAGCACTGGTCAACTCGGGTAAGGATCTCGAAGCGCTAGTGAAAAAGCTCTCTGAATCCACCAGCCCACAAGCCCTCTACTTTCTCTGGAGTCGCACTGGGAGTGATTCTGCCCGCCGCGCCTTTCTTCAAATGGAAGGGTCACCTCAGCTTGAAAGCGCAGAAATGCAATATGCATTAGCCACGTTTTATACGGGTCGTGACCAAGAAAAAACCATCGCATTGCTTAAGCACGCGTTGGAGCTGACCAAGCGCTCGCCTGTCAACGTTGAAATATTGAAATCACTTGCCAGTATTCACTATCAAACCCATCAACGCGAACAAGCGTACGTTTGGGCGATGGTAGCGAAAGCCTTTGATGTGCCGATCGCTTCCGAGAAGGAGCTGCAATTGCTGTACGGTTTTGATAAGGACAAATATCGTCAGTTGGATGCGTTTGCAGACGATATTGAAGATGCGATTCGGGCCGGGAAATTTCAGCGCCAACAACTCGAAGGGCTTGATTAGCCTTAGGTTTTTAGTGGTTACTCACTTTGAATTGAATGGGTTCAATTTGAAAGTGAGTAACAACACACACAGCGTTTAACGCTGCCTTGCCATCAATTGTTGAAAACTAACGACACCGAGTTAACACAGAAACGCTCACCGGTGGTTTGTGGTCCATCTTCAAATACATGACCTAAATGGCTATCACAACGTGCACAGCGAATCTCTGTCCGCACCATTCCGTGGCTCAGATCCTCTAAGTAACGAATCGCATCGTCATTGATCGGCGCATCGAAACTTGGCCAGCCACAACCGGAATCGTATTTGTTATCTGAACGAAACAGCGGAGCGTCACAACAGGTACACGCGTAGATTCCCGTCTCTTTATTGTGCAGCAATTTACCGGAGAATGGTGCCTCAGTGCCCTGCTGTCTGCATACTCGATACTCTTCATCCGATAGCTTCTCACGCCAGTATTCATCAGGCTTGGTGACTTTTTCGCTATGTTGTTTCACTGACTTATTCTCCACATTCTCATTTTTATTTGTGACTTTTTTGTTGAAAAACTTGCGCAGTTTAACCTTTGTAGCACATACTTTGAAACCATAACAGAATGGCTAAACTTTAAGCAGCAGTTCAAGTCTTCAACGCATTTTACATCAACTGGTTAGGTATAAACTCCACTATCCGTTCAAAAAACAACCACTCGCGTTTAATTGTGAAAAAAAGCGACACTTTTTTTTGACATTAAACAAGTTAAGTCCGATTATCGGTTGCAGATTTTGACTGGGTTTTGTAATTTTACTACCAGTTATCTTTAATCAGAAATTAAGTTGTGGAGCAACTATAATGACTATCAAAGTAGGTATTAACGGTTTTGGCCGTATCGGTCGTTTCGTATTCCGTGCAGCGCAAGAGCGCAACGACATCGAAGTTGTAGGTATTAACGACCTTATCGATGTAGATTACATGGCATACATGCTGAAGTACGACTCAACTCACGGCCGTTTCAACGGTACTGTTGAAGTTGAAGGCGGTAACCTAATCGTTAACGGCAAAACTGTACGTGTAACTGCAGAGCGCAACCCAGAAGACCTAAAATGGGACGAAATCGGTGTTGACGTTGTTGCTGAAGCAACAGGTCTTTTCCTAACTGACGAGACTGCACGTAAGCACATCACTGCTGGCGCGAAGAAAGTTGTACTAACTGGTCCTTCTAAAGACGCAACTCCAATGTTCGTTAACGGCGTAAACTTCGACACTTACGCTGGTCAAGACATCGTTTCTAACGCTTCTTGTACGACTAACTGTCTAGCACCTATCGCTAAAGTTCTTAACGACAAGTTCGGTATCGAATCTGGTCTTATGACTACAGTTCACGCAACAACTGCAACTCAAAAAACTGTTGACGGTCCTTCTGCTAAAGACTGGCGCGGTGGCCGTGGTGCTTCTCAAAACATCATCCCATCATCAACTGGTGCTGCTAAAGCTGTAGGCGTTGTACTTCCAGAAGTAAACGGCAAACTAACTGGTATGGCTTTCCGCGTACCAACAGCTAACGTTTCTGTTGTTGACCTAACTGTTAACCTAGTAAACGGTGCTTCTTACGAAGACATCTGTAAAGCGATGAAAGAAGCGTCTGAAGGCGAACTAAAAGGCGTTCTAGGCTACACTGAAGACCAAGTAGTTTCTCAAGACTTCATCGGCGAAGTTTGCACTTCAGTATTCGATGCTAAAGCAGGTATCGCGCTAACTGACAAATTCGTTAAAGTTGTATCTTGGTACGACAACGAAATCGGTTACTCAAACAAAGTTCTAGACCTAATCGCTCACATCTCTAAGTAATCATCACTTTGAGATAAGCGTTTAGCGCAGAATTTTATAAAAGGCGGCTCTTGAGTCGCCTTTTTTGTATCTGAAATTTGAGAGCTCATTAATGGCGACACGCCTGCTCTCTATGGCACAGGAAACTTACATGGACTTATTAACGCTCCCTGCCCTGACTGTCTTGTCTGACAGTGTCACGATTGTCGAAGTCGACCAAGTAAAGGTGATTCGTATCATCCATGACAAAGCCAGCGCCGGTATTGCCCTGCATGGTGGTCATGTCATTTCATTCAAACCTCAAGGCCAAGAAGATCTCATTTGGATGAGTGAGCAAGCGGTCTTTGATGGTAAGGCCGCTCTGCGCGGTGGCATCCCGGTCTGCTGGCCATGGTTTGGACGCATTGCGGCCCCAGCACACGGCTTTGCTCGTACGAGCGAATGGGAATTGGTCGAGCATCGAGAAAATGAAAACGGTGTCATCGTTGAGCTGGCCCTTTTCTCAAGTGAAGAGACCCACGACATCTGGCCATATATGTTTGAGGCCCGACTTTTGATTGAGATTGGCGAAACACTGAGCGTCACCCTCAAGGTTATCAATATTGATGATCAAGCATGGACCTTCTCCGGTGCGCTGCATACCTACCTCAACGTAGGTGATATTACCCAAGTCCAGACAACAGGTATGGGCGCAGCGTACATCGATAGCCTTCAAGACGGGAAAGTATGCCAAGGCGGTGACGTGTTACAGTTGACCGACACCATCGATCGCGTCTATACCAAGCCTGAGCCCCAAATCAATGTGGAAGACCCAGTCTTTCATCGCACACTTACCGTTGAGAACCAAGGCCACAATTCCGCTGTCCTTTGGAACCCTTGGCAGCAAGGCGCGGCGGCGATGGCCGACATGCAAGACAGCGGCTATCAGCACTTTTTGTGTGTCGAGTCGACCCTGCATGCGACCTCTCTAGACACCGGTAAACGTCTTGAGCCAGGTGAGACTCACCAACTGGTCACCGTACTCTCCAGCGCGAATAAATAGCGCCTTACGTGACATCGTTGAGGGTAGAGCGGCGCTCTACCCTATTTCTGGGATTCGCTCGTCTAAGCTGATAAAATACAGCCCCCGAAATCGCCCAGAGCTCGATATGTCTTACTCCTGTCCTTTATGTCATCTGCCTTTATCGCAAGAAAAACAGCGCTACTCGTGTGAAAACCGTCACTCATTCGACGTAGCAAAAGAGGGCTACGTCAACCTGATGCCTGTGCATCACAAACGTTCAAAAGATCCTGGCGACAATAAAGAGATGATGCAAGCTCGGCGCCGATTTTTGGAAAAAACCTACTACCAACCCCTGCGACAACGCATTGCCGACTTATGCGCCGAAGCCTTAGTCGGTAGTGATCACCAGTTGCTTGATATCGGCTGCGGCGAAGGCTACTACACGACCCAAGTAGCACATCGGTTAATCGAACAACACGCAGCAGCAAACACATACGGTTTGGACATTTCCAAAATCGCCATCCGCTATGCCGCGAAACGTTACCAAAACTGCCTTTTCAGTGTTGCTTCAAGCCACCGCCTACCCTTTGCCGACCACTCACTCGATGGCGTGTTACGCATCTACGCGCCGTGCAAAGCGCAAGAGTTGCAACGCTGCGTGCGAGACAATGGCGTGGTCATCACAGTCACGCCAGCAGGACGTCATCTTTACCAGTTGCGAGAGCGAATTTATGACGATGTACGACTGCACAGCGAAGAAGCCGAATCGATTGAAGGCTTCGACCTTGAGCGGGAAGAAAAGCTCAGCTACCTCCTCCCCCTCGCCGATGGTGATGCGTTCGACCTATTGCAAATGACCCCATTTGCTTGGAAAGCCAGCGATTCTTTGCGTGACGAACTGAAAAACTCCACTATGTTTGAATGTGAGGCAGATTTTATGATTCGCATCTATCGTAAGCAGGCGTAACCCGGCACAAACTAGATAACAATTCTCATTTGCATTGTAAATATCCCGAGCCTCCTTTAGTATGCGAGCAGACCATTAGGAGGCCACGGTTTATGCTGATCCGTTTTATATTGACCCGTTTTGTTTGTTTTAGTGCTTGTATGACTCTGACCGCCTGTTCATACAGCGCAGCGTCACTCTCTCCATCCACTCGTTCAAACTCAGTGGCCTCTGATCCAAGCGCTGCTACCCCTATCGTTAGTTTTTATGACTATCAACTATACGACCCATCGGGAAAAGCCCTGTCACTCAATGCACTACCTGAAACCTTCACTCAGGCAGAGGTTATTTTGATTGGTGAATGGCATACTCATTCCGCTATCCATCGCTTTCAAGCCGATTTTATTAAGGCAATAGCGAGCCAAGGCCGAGACACCGCCTTGTCGATGGAGCAGTTTTCAAGAGACGCCCAACCCCATCTCAACGCCTACCTTAACGGTGAGATTGGAGAGCAAACACTGATCACATCGGGTAACGCTTGGCCTAACTATGAAAGTGACTATCGACCATTAGTCGAGCTAGCAAAAACGTTTAACTGGCCTGTCATTGCCGCCAACGCACCTAAATCAACGGTACGTTGTGTGGGCCGTGTCGGTTTACGCTACCTTGATCGCCTATCCGACGATGAGCGCCGCCTCGTGGCCGCTAAGATCAACACCGAGGACTCCGCATACAAACGCAAATTTATGGCCTCAATGCATCATGGCGAGCCCGCCCAAACCGAAAAACAGTACGCTGCTCAAATGACGTGGGATGAAACCATGGCGGAAAGCATCGTCCAATACCTCAATGACCACCCAGGCCACCAAGTCATTCATGTCGCAGGGAAGTTTCATACCGAACAAGGGCTAGGAACCAAAGCGTCTATTTTGGCGCGCAACCCCAACCTCTCTGTCGTGGTTATCACACCTATGTCTGATATCGCATCTATCATCGATGCCGCCAGCGAGCCTCAGCCTCTCAACACGGATTACCCATTGCACGTCTTAGCCCCACCTGTGCGCTTCGTCAAAATGGAAAATCAAATGGCGGCGTTTCATAAAATGTCGACCCGTCATGGGAGCAACAAGTGTCAGCCGACTGAAGCCCCCTAATCGACCTTAGCTGAACGCCTGCACTCGCGACCGATAAATAGGCATGATTTGTGCTTGATGGCTTTTCATACAAATAACGCATATTTTGCACAAGTTTTACACCACACTGCCGATACGTTATTTGAGGATGAAGTAAGGAGAACACTATGACCCCAGTAGGAATGGAGTCAGCGAAGCTGGCACCAACCCAGCAGGTTAAGCCTCAAGCCAACACCTCGGTTGCAGATAAAGGCGCTGCACCTTTAAAAGTTGAGCAAAACACGGTAACCCTTTCAGAGGAAGGGAAAGCACTGCTTGCCGCATTGCAAGAAATTGAGAAAGAGAGCCAAGCCAACAAAGCGGAAAAAACCGTCGGTGACAAAGTAGAGTCTTTCGCCCACGGTGCGCTAGGCATGGATCATCCAGATAAGATCAAAGAAGAGGAAGACGGCTCTTACTCTGCGGGGCAATATCTTTCCGCGGCGGCAACCGTTGGCGGCATTTTGCTGGCCCTAATCTAACATTGAGCGCTCAACGGTTCTCAATTGGTAAGGGATCAAGCCTTTGATTCGAGACGACAAAAATCTCAATTTGTTGTCGACCTTGCTGTGGCTTCATAATCATTTCGCATTGCAGAGATTAGGCATCCCCGATTGGGCATCCCGAATTGGGCATCCCGGTTTCTTAGCCATTGCGCCACTCCTTCCTAGTTTTAAAGCTCACTTCGGTGAGCTTTTTTATTGTCCTCGCTACTTTCATAAAAATCTTTTATCGAACTTCCCCCTTGAAGTTGCCATGAGAGACCCTATTTTTTCATCGAGCGCGAAGGAATCGCTCATATTGTGTCTTTTATTTTTTGTCCTAAGTAGGAGGCAAATCCAATGAATATTCGTCCTTTAAATGACAAGCTGATTGTTGAAAGACAAGAAGTGGAAAACAAATCTGAAGGGGGAATCGTACTAACTTCTCAATCGGTGAAAAAATCCACGCGCGGGAAAGTCATCGCAGTGGGTTTAGGCAAACGTCTTGATAATGGTGACCGCGCGTCAATGGACGTCAAAGTCGGTGATCACGTCATTTTCAATGATGGATACGGCGTGAAAACAGAAAAGATTGATGGCAAAGAGTATCTGATTCTCAGTGAGTCAGATGTGTTGGCTATCGTCGAATAATCTCGTTCTGTCATCTTTTTGAGGAGAAAATCATGGCTGCAAAAGACGTACTATTTGCAAACGAATCACGTCAAAAAATGCTCACTGGTGTCAATGTCTTAGCCAATGCGGTCAGAGTGACGCTTGGCCCTAAAGGACGCAATGTTGTTTTAGATCAGTCTTACGGTGCCCCTACCATCACCAAAGATGGGGTGTCTGTCGCCAAAGCCATTGAGCTAAAAGATAAATTCGAAAACATGGGTGCTCAAATGGTCAAACAGGTAGCATCCAAAGCGAACGATGAAGCGGGCGACGGAACCACTACCGCAACGGTACTGGCGCAATCGTTCATCAATGAAGGGCTAAAAGCGGTGGCCTCGGGCATGAACCCTATGGATCTTAAACGCGGTATCGACAAAGCGACGGAAGCCGCTGTGGCTAAATTACGCGATATGGCGAAACCTTGCAGCGATCAAGAATCGATTACGCAAGTTGGTAGTATCTCGGCCAATAGCGATCGCGCTATCGGTGAGATCATTGCCCAGGCGATGGAAAAAGTCGGCCGCAACGGCGTCATCACCGTTGAAGAAGGTCAGGGCCTGATCAACGAACTCTCAGTTGTCGAAGGCATGCAATTTGACCGTGGGTATCTCTCGCCGTACTTCATCACCAATCAAGACACAGGTACCGTCGAGCTCGACAATCCGTACATCTTGCTGGTCGATAAGAAAGTGAGCAGTATTCGTGAACTGCTGCCGATTCTAGAGTCAGTCGCTAAGGCCTCTCGTTCATTGCTGATTATCGCCGAAGACATCGAAGGTGAAGCATTGGCGACACTCGTCGTCAACAACATGCGTGGTATCGTTCGCGCAACCGCTGTCAAGGCGCCAGGCTTTGGCGACAACCGCAAAGCGATGATGGAAGACATTGCGGTGCTTACCTCTGGTACGGTTATCTCTGAAGAGATTGGCTTAGAGCTTGAAAAGACCACCTTGGAGCAGCTTGGTCAGGCTAAGAAAGTGACCATCACCAAAGACGCGACGACCATTGTAGGCAGCGATGAACAGCACCATGCAATTCAAGACCGCGTGGCAAGTATTGAAGCGCAAATGGCTTCGGCAACGTCTCAATACGATAAAGAGAAACTCCAGCAACGCATTGCGAAGCTCTCTGGCGGTGTGGCAGTGATCAAGATTGGCGCTGCCACTGAAGTGGAGATGAAAGAGAAGAAAGATCGTGTGGATGATGCGCTGCATGCAACACGAGCGGCCGTTGAGGAAGGTATTGTGGCAGGTGGTGGCGTCGCGCTGACCAAGATTGCCAAAGAGCTCGCCGATCTCAAAGGTGATAACGACGATCAAAACGTCGGTATTCGTGTCGCGCTACGTGCGATGGAAGAGCCACTTCGTCAAATCGCCATTAACGCCGGAGATGAAGCGTCCGTTGTCGCCAACGCGGTGAAATCAGGCGATGCGGACTATGGCTACAACGCCGCAACCGGTGAATATGGCAATATGATTGAGATGGGTATCTTGGACCCTGCTAAGGTGACCCGTTCCGCCTTGCAATTCGCCGCGTCAGTTGCAGGTTTGATGATCACCACCGAAGCCATGATCACAGACCACGTTGAGAGTGAGGAGGCCTAACCTTCTCTCACTGGCGCTCTAGAGCGTCAGTGCACACAAGCGGGCGACGTTGCCCGCTTGTCTTCCACTTTGGATTGTGAGGTAAGAGAGATGAAATCATTGCCATCAATACATTTCTCCGTTGCGGAGTGTGGCACCCGCCCAGCCCCCGCTTCGGCTTGGCCCGTCACCACGACCTTTCCCAGTCAAACGGCCGGTCCACTTTTCTCTATTATGAATCAACTGCCAAAACCCGTGCAGTTGCTCATCATCCGCTTTGATTTAGCTCCGCCAACACGCACCGAGCAACCCGTGGTCCATTGAGACAAAAGAGGGCGGATAAGAGGTTAAAGACGAGGACTTGTTGTCAATTCAACGACAAATCATTGGCTTAATCACGCGTAGGATGATTGAGTATGTGGTCTTCCCAATTGATCACGTCGATTTCGTACACCACTTTATTTCTGACGCTTTCGCCGGCGGCGTGCATCGCTGACTTAGAGCCAGTGCGCAGCGGGTGCCATTCGGGCAGTGGCTGGCCTTCTGCCATTAAACGGTAGGCACAGGTGTGCGGTAACCAGGTGAAATCATCGATGTCATCACGAGTCAGCTTGGTGCACTCTTCATGAGACTCAAAGCGATGTTCATAATCGCTGCACGAACAGGTTTTCGTGTTGAGTAAGCTACACGCCACATTGGTGTAGTAGATTTCATCCGTATCTTCATCCATGAGTTTGTGCAGGCAGCACTTGCCGCAGCCATCGCACAGAGATTCCCACTCTTGCTCCGTCATCTGCTCTAACGTTTTTGTTTGCCAAAAGGGTGCGCTCATAGACTCATCTTGGATTAGTTAAAGAAGGGGCGATTTATACCGTCTAGCGGCAAAAACTTCAAGATCTTGTACTGATCGTCTTGATGATTTTTGCTACTATCGCGCCTCAATTTTACTCAGGGGTATCAGGATGGATTGTCGACTCGGTTGCGGGGCTTGCTGTATTGCGCCCAGTATCTCATCACCGATTCCGGGGATGCCAAATGGCAAACCTGCCGGTGTTCGTTGCATTCAGCTCAATGAAGACAATCTCTGCAAGCTGTTTGGCTTACCAGAGCGTCCCAAAGTGTGCGCAGATTTCAAGCCGTGTCCTGTAGTGTGCGGGGCGACCAACCAGCAAGCGATGACCAATATCACCGAGCTTGAGCGTCTGACATAACACTTGGCGTCTGACGTAACCCTTGGCGTCTGAGGTAACAAAAGCAAACCAAGCACCACGCTCTGTCATGGGTGACAGATAAAAACATGGCCGCAGATGCGGCCATATTGATATTACTTCTGGGTGTAAAATGCAGGGCATTAAATCTTATGTCGCCCGAGCAGTGAATGAGACAGCGTTGTGCCATCCACCAGCTCTAATTCACCACCGACCGGCACACCATGGGCAATGCGACTAGCCGTGACTTGGTGCTCATGACACAACTCGGCAATGTAATGCGCGGTCGCCTCCCCTTCCACCGTTGGGTTGGTCGCAAGAATCACCTCGCTGATATCACCGCGGCGCAGGCGAAAGTCCAGCACATCCAAACCGATATCACTCGGCCCAATACCATCAAGGGGCGACAAGTGCCCCATCAACACAAAGTAACGCCCAGAATATTGACCGGTCGCTTCCACCGCTGCGATATCCGCAGGGCTTTCTACAACACAGATTTGTCCATTCTCTTGGCGTTTAGGATTGGTGCAGATATGGCAAACCTCTTCTTCAGTAAAGGTTCGGCATTCGGAGCAATGGCCGATTTCCGTCATTGCCTGACTTAACGCGTCGGCGAGTTGCACGCCGCCTTTTCTATCTCGCTGCAATAAATGAAAGGCCATCCGCTGTGCCGACTTGGGGCCAACCCCAGGTAGACAGCGCAAGGCCTCCATTAATTGTTCCAGCATGTGACTGGTACGCATTGACTCTCTTTCTCTATGAATTGTCCGTCATTCTCGTCGATTGCACGTAAACCTGTTACGCGCAGAGTGCGAGATTAGAACGGCATTTTCATACCAGGTGGTAATTGCATACCGCCTGTCACTGACGCCATTTTCTCTTTTTGCGTCTCTTCAACACGACGAGCGGCATCATTGAACGCAGCAGCAATGAGATCTTCTAGCATCTCTTTATCGTCTTCCATCAAGCTCTCGTCGATATCAACGCGGCGAACACTGTGGCTACCAGTAATGGTCACTTTCACAAGTCCAGCGCCCGATTCACCAGTCACTTCCATATTCGCAATTTCTTCTTGAAGCTTTTGCATGCGATCTTGCATTTGCTGGGCCTGCTTCATTAGGTTGCCCATACCGCCTTTACCAAACATGTTTATCTCTCTAGTTTGTCACTATATCGAATTAAATGGGGGCTGAATCAAATGAATTCAACCACCGGAAATTATATCGGTCGTACACTATCGCTATCGAGTTCAGCACCAAAACGCTGCTCGATAAACTGCACGTACTCATCAGCCGCTAGACTGCTAAAAGCTTGCTCAAGCTTGCCTTGATACAGCTTATCTCTTAACTCTAGCGGTGTTTCTCCTTTGTCACCAATCTCGACACTTAACTGGCACTCTTCGCCCAACACTCGATTGAGCTCCGAGAGCAGTTCACTTTGCGCTTTATCCGTGTTGAGGTGAGCCTGCTGTGGACGCAACGTCAGTTGGATAGAGCGACCATCTTTGACGAAATCCGAATTGAGCGCGAGTTGCTCAGTCAACTTAGCTGTATTGAGCTGACTGATGAGCTTTGCCCACTCGCTTCGCTCTAAGCTTTCATTGACGAGTTTATCGACCATCTCTGGCGTCTTCTCGTGCTCGAGCGCTTTTTTCAGCTGCGTGGGTTTCAGTTCCGGCTTTTGCTCATCCACGACTGGTTGGCTTGGCGTCCATTGATAGGGCTCAGGCTTCTCAAGCGATGCGTTGTTTGCCGACTCGTTTCTAGCCATGTGTGCAGCAGGCGACATCTGCGGCGCTCCGGCGTGTTTTTGCGCAACACGTTCGAGCACCGATTCAGGTTTGGCAGATGCCGCTTTAGCCTTTTTTGTTGACGCGCCTGGCGAGCTGCGCCCTTGACGCTGTGAACGCAATTGATGACGCAAACCACTAATGCCGCCGCTCACCCCACTTGACGCAGGCTTCTGCGTTGGAGGCGGTGTTGGCGCTGCTGGGGCTTGTGGGGCCGAAGCGGGCGTCATCTGTGCATACTCATCTCTGTCATACCCAGACGCGTCATGCATATCGTCATGCGGTGGCATGTCGTAATCGGCCATCGGTGGCTCATACGACGGTGCGCTTGGCATTGGCTGCGATAGCGCTTTAGGCTGAGGTGGTGTCGCTTCAGGCTGAGGTGATACCGCTGGAGAGGACATCGGCGCTTGAGGCGCAGCATGGCTGACTGGTGGCGCTGCAGATGGCACCGGCGCCTCTGCGACAGGTGCGCTGGATGTCTGCGTTGAGATTATATTGGCTTGCGACACCTCTTGTGGCCTAAATGCCACCATGCGCAACAGCACCATCTCTAAACCAATGCGCTCTGACGGCGCCAACGCGATGTCTTCACGCCCTTTCAACGCAATTTGGTAGAACAGTTGAATATCTTGCGGCGTTAACGCTTTGCTCAGCTGCACGACCTTGTCAGCGTCAGGCTGGCCTTTATCAAGCGAGGATGGCAAAGCCTGCACCATGGCTAATCGATGCAATTGACTGGCGAGTTGTTGCAACAATCCATCCCAATCCACACCGTTTTGCGCCATTTGCTCCACACTCGACATCACCACATCCACCGATTTCGAGCTGATCGCTTGCAGCAGATGCAAGGCTTGATCGGTGTCGAGTGTACCCAACATGTGCGCCACGCTTTCTTGGCTGATACTGCCATTGCCAAGAGCAATCGCTTGGTCAGTCAAACTGAGTGCATCACGCATACTGCCATCCGCCGCATGGGCAATCATACCCAATGCGCGTGCCTCTGCACTCACTTGTTCCTGTGCAAGGATATGATCCAGCTGTTGATGAATGGCATCGACCGTGATCGGCTTAAGATGAAACTGCAGACAGCGCGACAAAATCGTCACAGGCAGTTTTTGCGGATCGGTGGTCGCCAGAATAAACTTCACGTACTCTGGCGGCTCTTCCAATGTTTTCAGCAGCGCGTTAAAACTATGACGAGAGAGCATGTGCACCTCGTCAATCAGGTACACTTTAAAGCGTCCACGCGCTGGCTTGTACTGGACGTTGTCCAATAACTCTCGAGTATCTTCCACTTTGGTGCGCGACGCCGCGTCGATCTCTAATAGATCCACAAAGCGCCCTTGGTCTATCTCTTGACACGTATCACACTGACCACAAGGGTTGGCAGTAATACCCGTTTCACAATTTAGACCTTTGGCAAACAGTCGCCCAATCGAGGTTTTACCGACACCTCGCGTACCACTGAACAAGTACGCATGGTGGAGACGATTTTGAGCGAGTGCATTTTCAAGCGCCGTCAAAACGTGCGCTTGACCCACCACTTCACTGAATTTGGTTGGACGCCACTTTCGCGCTAAAGCAAGATAACTCATGAATAATTCCGATTAATGACCGTCAAATTCACAGATGCTGTAAACCGTAAGGCCGAGACCTTGCAGACGTTTATCACCACCGATTTCAGGTAGATTGATAACAAACGCCGCATGTTCGACCACGCCACCTAACTGTCTGATCAGTTTGGTGGTCGCTTCGATGGTACCGCCGGTTGCGAGCAAATCGTCCACCACCAGCACCTTGTCACCTTCTGAGATGGCATCGGTATGAATCTCTAGCGTATCAACGCCATACTCCAACTCATAAGATTGAGCGATGGTGTTGCGTGGTAGTTTGCCCGGTTTACGCACAGGGACAAAACCCACACCAAGCTCCAACGCCAACGGTGCACCAAACAAGAAGCCACGTGCTTCTGTACCAACGACTTTGGTAAAGCCTTGATCTTTATACTTATCCACTAAAAGTTGGATCGTGGCTTGGTAGGCTTTGGCGTTCTCCATCAAGCTCGTGACATCACGGAATAGAATGCCTGGCTTTGGATAGTCTGGAATGCTTTTGATGCTAGATTTGATGAATGCGATCGTTTCAGTTGTCATAGTTCATTACTTACTTTGGCTAAGTGGGCGCCTATCATTGTTATCATCGGCCACTTAATAATGGGTTTTGTGCCACTCGGATCCGGTATCTGACCAAATCACTGACTAAAATACGGTTCGTATAAAAAACAAACGCCCACCAATAGAGTGGGCACACTTCTGGGTAATCTTAGTGATTTTCTTCTCTATCGGCAAGCGGCTCCATCACAGGAAGACGCAAGAACCAACTGAGTAAAATCACCAGCATCACCACCAACATCGCTTTCAGCCATAGGTGAGGGACAACCCAAATTGAGAAGCTAAAACTGAGTACCATCGCGAGCGCGCCGCGCTGTTTTACACCGCGCGTTACCGCCCGGTTCTGATGCCAATTGATAATGATAGGCCCGAACGTCGGGTGTTGATGAAGCCAGCGGTGAAAGCGTGGACTGCTGCGCATAAAACAGGCGCTAGAGAGCAAAATAAACGGTGTGGTAGGAAGAACGGGAAGGAAGATGCCCAGTATGCCTAGGCATAAACTGAGCACACCAACAACATAGAAAAAGAATCTGCGTAGAGGAATGGTATGCTCCAGAACTGCGTTAGAAGCCTGCATATCCGTTGAACACGCGAATCCAAGTCAAGGTCGCGGGAAGCGTTGGGATCAACAGGGCTGCAATAAAGCCTAAAAAGTAAAAAATATTATACGGTTCTTTAAAATCTTTGTCTGCCATGGGCTGCTTCTCTTTTGGTAGGTGGCGATACGTTTCTTTCAATAATGAAAGTCCCATTAACGCAGTGCTGCCCTGCGTTTTAGGGTTATTTTTGTTTGGCGAGACTATACCTTAATGGTTAAAGCATAAACACCGAGCAGGTGTAAGGTTATTGATGAAATGAGAGGGAGTAACCCATCAACCCCAAAGACGAATTAGGCCTTTGGGATTGATCACTATTTGGGGAAATACATGGATGCGTTTAAGCGCTGCCACCACGGAAGATGTCTAAAGTAAAGCTGCTAGAACCTAGGCGGCTTAGGGATAACTGACACGCCGACTGTATCAAGAGATCGGTGGTGATGAAGTTTTTGGCGCAGTTTTCTCCCAACTTGACGCCAGAAGGGATATGTTGAGATTGGTACCCATTCGACCACTGTGCATCCAGCCCGGCAGGCAGCAGAGACAGCTTTCCTGAGCAAAGATCTGCCACCCCAAACAAGGCTTTCACCGGTACGCCGCAGTCGGAGCACTGCATGCCTTTCTCTAGAATATCCGCCAGATCTTTCAAATCCGCATTGAAGGATTTGAGGTTACGCAGATAATCATGGAACAAAGCGCGAACCAGCAGCGTCGCCGCTGGGCCATGATGATGGCTACTGGCCGAATCCACCAAATAGAAAGCAAATTGACCGTTCATAAGCCAGGCATAATCAAACACCAAAGGCATCACATCCGTCGATTGCAGTAAGCGGTAACTGCACTTCCAATCCCCTTGTGCGGTGTCTTTGTCTGGCAGCAGCGCATGGAGTAAATCTTTGGCCGCACTTGGGTTATCCTCTAGAAACTCCAAGTGCCAATGAAGCTCTTGCTCCTCAGGCATATCCCCACTATCGACACGAAACCACTGACTGGAAAAATCCCTGAGATCACTGAGGTGGTTGTCAGAATCCTCCAACGTCACTTCAATGGCGTTGGCGAGGTGTTCATAATTGGAAATCGGTTTAGGAAGGAAATCTTTGATGCCGTAACGCAGCGCCTTCGCCACATCAGACATCTCATCGGTCGCCGATACAACAATAAGCGGCATAGACGGGTACTCTAAGCTGACCTCCTCGACAAACTCGATACCATCAAGCACCGGCATCGACAGATCACATAAAATGAGGTCGGGGGAATGTTCCCTCAACTGTTTTAAACCTTCTAAGCCATCTGAAGCCTCGACGACTTCATAACCTTGTGCGGTTAGGAATCCCGTCGTAATGCGACGAAAGATAGGATCGTCATCAACGACCATAATGAGCTTTTGACTTGCAGCCAGTCGCGGATTCACCACCGAGGCCACCTGAACTGATTTGTGCATAAACCTTGCCTCACCCAAATTTGGATTATCAACATTATTGTTATTATTAACTGCTTGTTTGAAACACTTCTTAAAAAGTAGTCGCCACGGCCCATTTATACAAATATTCCACCGTAAATGAGGGATAGCTACTATATGTATGAATCCGGTAAGATCGGTGAAGTTGTTGATGTGCCTCAAGCTTTGACATGATATATAAAGATAAATTACCTAAATTCGTAACCAAAGTGTGTTCGACAGAATGAAATTAGATGATCTCAACCTATTTAGACTGGTGGTAGAAAATGGAAGCTATACCGCAACTTCCCGTAAAACCATGATTCCGGTCGCCACGATCACTCGACGAATTCAAGCGCTGGAAGACTCACTTAACCTTCGCTTGCTCAATCGACATGCAAGAAAGCTGTCACTGACTGAGGCGGGTGAGCGCTTTTTCAATGAGTGCTCTCCCCTGCTCAACCGTCTGACGATGACAGCAGAGGAGATCTCTGATGAATGTCGTGGCGCTGCGGGTAAAATTCGTATTACCTCTCCTTCCAATCTAACCAAACGCATGATGATGCCGATGTTCAATGCGTTTATGCTTCAATACCCTGATATCCATATAGAGCTTGATACCAGCACGCAATCCGACCACCTTGACCCCACCGAGTGGGATGTCATTTTCCGAGTGGGGCCGCAGCGAGATTCAAGCCTGATTGCACGTAAAATTAGCTCGGTCAAAGACATTTTGGTTGCCAGTCCAACGTATTTGCGCCTACATCCTGCACCGAAACACGCCGAAGAGTTGAGCCAGCATGCACTGCTCAAAGGTGCGCCGCTGCTCAAATGGCAACTCAAAAATCACAATGGCGAAGTGGTGGTCAATAATGATAAAGGCCGCTTCCAAGCCAATACGCTCAATGTCGTTCGCAGCGCGTGTTCTGAAGGGCTTGGCATTACGCTCATGCCGGATGTGATGATTCGCGAGTACATTGAGGATGGCAGCCTTGTCCAAGTGCTCGATGACTGGATCGCTAACCCTCGTGATATTTATATGCTGTATAACCACAAAGATCACTTACCCGAGAAAGTCCGTTTATTCATCGACTTTGTGATCGCGTTCAACCTGCATTAAAAAAGCGCCTGATTGTTTTCAATCAGGTGCTTTTCTTTCTTTGTCCGTCAAGGATTACAAATACTCGACGAATTTACTCAACTCGCGATGGGGCACTTTCATTGGCTCACTATCGGGCGTACCAAGATAGAGGAATCCGACGATTTGATCTTCTCCCTGCAAGCCAAAAGCTTGATGCACATTCGGGTGGAACATCCAAGGGCCAGAGCGCCAGAACCCTTGGAAGCCCTGTGCAACCGCCGCCATCTGCATCGCTTGCACGGCACAACCTGCAGATAGGTGCTGCTCAAGTGCTGGCACTTTGTCGTGCTCCGTCACTTTTGCGATCACCGTGATCACCATAGGCGCGCGAAAAGGCGCATTTTTCACTTTTTCAAGCACAGCGTCATCACTGTTGTCCGCCACCGCAGCACGGTGCAAAATCGCAGACAGCTTATTGAGCCCTTCCCCTTGAGCAATCACGAAACGCCACGGCGTCAACCCCGCATGATCCGGCGCGCGCAGGCCTGCGCGAATGATGTTTTCTAATGCGACTCCCTCAGGAGCCGGGGCAGACAGTTTGCCGACTGAGCGACGGTTGAGCAGTAAATCAAGCGCATCCATTTGATATCCTTAATGATTATATTCGAGACACTCGCCAGCCTATGGTTGGCTGCTTATCGTTATAAATAGTAACGCGTCAAACAAAAAAAGCGAGCCTATTACCCAGGCTCGCTTTTTATTTTGAGCAAAAACTAGTTGCTGTAGAAGGGCTTATCTAACCCCGCACGTGTTAACAGCCCATCGCATGGCGCGAATCGGTCCCCGTATTTTTGTGCGTGGTCGTTCATGATATCCACCAGCTTCTTCACGCCAATTTGGTCCATGTAGCGGAAAGGGCCACCTAAGAATGGAGGAAAACCAATACCGAAAATCGCCCCGATGTCACCATCTCTAGGGCTACGGATGATGCCCTCGTCCAGACAGCGGACCGCTTCGTTGAGCATCGGCAGCACACAGCGCATGGCGATGTCTTTCTCAGCAAGGTTAGATTCCGGGGTCAATTTCAGCAGTTTGTACACGGACTTATCGACCTCTTTCTTTTTCCCTTTGTAGGTGTAGAAGCCTTTGCCACTCTTACGCCCTTTGCGGCCATCATTGAGTAAAATGTCAAACACATCTGGGCCTTGAAAACGCGCGCCGAGTTCTTTGACCAAGATAGGCATAATTTTCGCGCCGATATCGACGCCAACTTCATCCAACAACGTAATCGGGCCGACTGGGAAGCCGAAGTTAAGCAGCGCTTTATCTAACTGTTCAATCGGTTCACCCGCCATCAGTACTTGCGCCGCTTCATTCATGTAAGGCGCTAAAATACGGTTAACGTAAAAGCCTGCGCAATCTTTGACCACAATCGGCGTTTTGCCTTGCTTGCGAGCAAAAGCGACCACAGTGGCGACGGTTTCATCCGATGTGCCTTCGTGTGGGATCACCTCAACCAGCGGCATTTTTTCCACCGGGCTGAAGTAGTGCAACCCGACGACTTTCTCAGGGTGCTTAGCCTCGGCGGCAATTTGGTGGATCGGCAATGATGACGTATTGGTCGCAAAAATAGTTTCTGCATGGCCATTGGCTTCCACATCCGCCACCATTTGCTGCTTGAGCGTCAAATCTTCAAATACCGCTTCAATCACGATGTCTGTGTTTTTAAAGCCGGTAAAATCGGTGCCACCCGACAGCTGCACCATTTTCGATTGCAGTTGCGCTTTGGAAAGAATGCGACGTTGACGCTGCTTGTCGAACAACTTGTAGTTGTATTGCAAAGCGTTAAGAACGCCATCGTTTGACACATCTTTTATCCGGACAGGAACTTTCGCTTTCGCCACACTAACGTGACTAATGCCCGCCCCCATCAAGCCACCACCTAGCACGGCGGCACGCTGAATCTTGCGCGGCGTAGCATCACTGCCGTTGTCTTTTTTCATTTCAGTGGTCGCAAAGAAAATCGAGCGCAGTGCCTTCGATTCTGAAGTCATCACCAACTCACCAAAGCGCTGCGCTTCTTTCTGTAACCCTTTATCGAAGCCGTGCTCAAGCCCGTAGCGAATGACGTCTAAAATCGCCTCTGCCGCTGGGTAATTGCCGCGCGTTTTGGCGTGGGTTTTCTTGGCTGCTTGTTCAAAGATCACCTTGCGGCCCAACCCGGTGTGCGCCATCAGCTTTTCTTTAGTCGATGCTTTTTTGCCACTTTTTTGCTTCGGCGATGACTTTTCAATCAAGCCTTTCGCCACATCGAGCAAGATAGTCTGCGGTACCACCGCATCCACCACGCCCAATTTGCCCGCTTTTTTCGCTCGCAACTGTTTACCGGTCAAAATCAAATCCAGTGATGGCAGCAAACCAATCAAACGAGGCAGTCTTTGCGTGCCGCCCGAGCCTGGCAAAAGTCCAAGTTGAACTTCAGGTAGACCCAGTCTCGTCGCATCATCATCACTACAAACACGATAATCACACGCCAAAGCAAGCTCTAAGCCGCCGCCCAAACACGGACCATGAATCGCCGCGACAACAGGAAAAGGCAGATCCGATAATGTCGCGAACATCTGCTGACCTTGTTGCGCTAACGCTTGTGCTTCTGCAGCACTTTGACAGGCGTCCAACATACGTACATCGGCGCCAGCAATAAAGTTGTCCGGCTTGAGTGAGTGGACCACCATGCCTTTGAGGGTAGACTGCTTGTCACCGAGCTCATCAAAGATAGCGGCCATTTCATCGGCAAACGCCGCTTGCAGCGTGTTCATTTTCTCGCCGGGCACATCAATCGCCAGCCAAGCGATGTTTTGCTCATCAATGGTTAAGTTAAATGCTTTTTGCTCACTCATTATTCGACCTCCAGAACCATTGCTGCGCCCAATCCACCTGCTGCACAGGCGGTATTCAATGCCAATCCACCGCCACGGCGTTGCAACTCACGCAGCGTTTGCGTAATCATGCGAGCGCCCGTCGCCGCGAATGGGTGTCCGTAGGCAATCGAACCACCTAGAACGTTAAACTTATCCATATCAATCTCACCGATGGCTTTTGAGCGACCCAATTTCTCTTGGGCAAACTTAGCGCTCGCAAACATCTTCACGTTCGATAGCGCCTGAGCGGCGAACGCTTCGTGCATATCGATCAAGGTCAAATCAGACAGCGTAATACCCGCTCGGTCGAGTGCAACCGGTGTGGCGTACGATGGCCCCATCAACATGTCGGTTTCAACGCCAATCGCCGAGAAGGCGTAAGAACGGATGTAACCCATGATCTCAAGCCCAAGCTCCTTAGCGCGCCCTTCTCGCATCAACATAATGGCGGCGGCGCCGTCCGTCAGTGGCGTACTGTTTGCCGCTGTGACGCTACCAAACTTACGATCGAATGCAGGACGAAGCTTGGCGTAGCCTTCTAAGGTCGAATCGCGGCGAATGTTGTTGTCTTCGGCGATCCATTTTTTGTAGGGCTCTGGGAAAGCGGTCATCACTTCGTCGCGAATTTTCCCTTCTTCCCACGCTTTTGCCGCTAGCGTATGCGAACGGTGCGCTAACGCGTCTTGCTCTTGGCGAGAAATGCCGTGTGATTTCGCCATTTGCTCCGCCGTTTGCCCCATAGAAAGACCGGTGGAATATTCAGCGACCGCTGGTGGCACCGGCATGAGATCTTTCAATGACAAAGTTTTAAGAATGTTAAGCTTTTGACCTAGCGTCTTCGTTTTGCTTAGCGCCAGCAAGTTCGCGGCGAGCTTTTTCGAGACACCAATAGGCAGCACAGACGATGAATCCGCGCCACCGGCAATACCGATATCAATCGTGCCGGACATAATGCTTTCCGCCACATTCACGGCAGATTGGAAACTGGTCGCACAGGCGCGAGTCACACTGTAGGCGTCGGTATGAATGTTCATCCCGGTGCCCAGTACAATTTCTCGGGCAATGTTGGGGGCCTCTGGCATTTGAACCACTTGGCCAAACACCACCTGATCGATCAACGCAGGATCGATGTCCGTTTTGGCCAACATATCGCTGACCACCATTTTGCCCAGATCCACCGCGGGGACCTGGCTAAATTCCGTACTTTGACGTGCAAACGGCGTGCGTAAACCGGCAACGATGGCGATGCGTTCGCCCGAGCGGGTCTTTAATTCCTGCTTGCCCATTGTTTCTCCTTAATCATGAGAGGTCTGACCACGCCATTGTAACGAGATTGTTAAAGCAATCAAACGGCCGTTTAAATAAACGTGATTTATGATGGAAAAGTAGCAGAGGGTTTGGAGGCGGTAAATGGGAGTAAAGTCAGGAAAAGGAAAAGACTGGTTAACACAACACAAGGAGGAGTAAACCCTGCATTTTTCTTGGGCGGATGGATTAGGTGTTAACCAGTCTTTTAGTTAGAGTACACGTTCAAGCTGTCACGCAACTGTCATTGAACAATGCGGTGAATCGCGTAGTTAACTCATCATCCACAAAGGGATCGTGGCACTTGAGAGCAGTTGGTTAGTTACGCCCCCAAACACCTTCTGATGAAGCTTCTGGTGTGCAAACGCGCCGGCAACGACGACATCCGCTTTGATTTCACTGGCCACCTCAAGCAACTGCGAGGCTGTGTTTCTTCTCGCTCGGGTAAACGTCAAACATTCCGCATCCACTCCGTGTCGTGCAAGGTAGGTAGCGAGATCGATTTGCGTCGGCTTTTTCGCTAATGAGCGCTCACTGGTCGCAACCACGACATTATCGACAAGTTTGAGCAGCGGTAATGAAGAACTTACTGCGTTTGCTGCTGCTTCATCGCCATTCCACGCAATCATTACCGTCTTCGGTGCAAAATGCGTCTGCGTCCTCGGCATCACTAGAACCGGTTTGCCGCCATGCTCTATCGCCGCTTCAAAGCTGACGCTTGTGCGCCCTGTTAGTGATTTAGGAATAATGATGATGTCCGATACTTTACCGCGCTCCGCCACCACCTCACCACGATAGCCAAAAATATCATGCCAAGTGGCACTGGTTTGGTTGAGACTCGACTCGCCCTCCACCACGTTAAGTGATTGACATAGCTCAGAAAATCGCAACTTAGCTTGCGACATATCATTACTGACGTAGTCGCGAACAATTTTACCTATCTGGTCATAGAATTTGCGTGACACGAGCCGCTGCTCGTGGGGCATCAGTTGCTCCGACCCCACTTGTGCGTGCAATACATCCAAGTGTGCCAGAAAAAACTTGGCCACATGTAAGCCTCCCTCGAGGCGGGTATCTCCATCCTCTTGCGAGGCAAAAGGCATGATGATCGATTTAATAGACATCTAGGTTATCCTCCGAATGGCCAAGGTAGATCCACGGCGTCCTGCAATAGGCCAATGGGCAAATCCAACAACATAAGATGGGTCAAACCAAGTAGAAATCCGCATGCCAATGTCGTCGTTGCGAAAGATCGCCATAAGCTCAGACCGGCTTTATTCATCAAGAATAAACAGAAGAACACACTAATTGAGATGACATAGCCGACTAAAAAGCACCCGAGCACCAAACCCGCCAACCAGTAGAGGTAGTGCATCATCGATGACGTGTTGTCATCAAACGCGTAGCCTTGCTCATATTCGTTATCAAAGTAAATCGGTGATGATGAGGTGTGCGTCAGTAACTGCACAATCACCACAGCGGAAAGCAACCACATACCACTCGCCACGACAATCGGGAAAATGCCCCCTAGGAAACTCTGCTGATATCCATCATAGATACCGTAAGCGAAAGCCAAGTTCACCACGACCGCAAATGCTAATTGAGGGGTACGTGGAGCAGGAGTGGAGGACGCTTCGTTGGTCGATTGCTCGCGCTTTTTCATATTTTGTCGGATCATAAAAACGAGTGAAAGTAATGTGAGCGCACCAATGATCATTACGCCGGGACGAAGTAAGAACGCTGCACCATCAAATTGAACCGCTTGATATAAATAGGTTTCCATTCCGGCAGAAAGAACAAAGCCGATAAGAAACGCAGGGCGAGGCCAATCAAATCGTTTCATAAGCACGCCCAATACACCGACTGCTAACAGTGTCACCAAGTCCCCTAAATCGCGGGTAGCTTGAAACGCTGCAAAACAGATCACCATAACCATAAAAGGAGCGAGTAAGGCATAGCGAATGGTGGTCAACTTAGCAACCCATGGCGAAATCAGCATACAAGCACCTGCACCAAACACGTTGGCAAGTGCTAATGACCAAACAATCGTGTAAGTAATGTCTAAATCAGTGCTGACCATCGCTGGTCCAGGCTCCAAACCGACCAATACCATGCCACCTAAAAACACCGCCATGCCACCAGATCCAGGAATACCAAACAGCAGAGTGGGCACTAAACCACCGCCCTCTTTCGCGTTGTTTGATGACTCAGGTGCAATAATGCCACGCACATCCCCCTGGCCAAAATCAGGCTTGTCCTTCGTGGTTTGCACTGCGTGTCCGTAGGCTATCCAATCGACCACACTTCCCCCCAAACCTGGCAAAGCACCGATGATGCAGCCAATGACACTACATCGTAGAGCAAGCCACTTGTTTTCGAAGAAATCTTTTACCCCCGATAGCCATCCGGAACCGAGTTTGCTGGCACTGGCTATTGGCTTGTTTTGGCGAAGGAGATCGATGATCTCTGGCAAAGCGAAAATTCCCAAGCCCACGACAACAAGTGGAATGCCGTCCATCAAATAGAAATTATCAAACACCATTCTATATTCGCCGGTGGCTGGCGCACTGCCGACACTACCCAGCATCACACCCAACCCACAGGCCGATAAGCCTTTGACTAAACTTCTTCCTGCTAGAGAGCCCACCATGGTCAGACCAAGTAACGTCAGCATAAACAGCTCACCAGAGCCAAATGCTAAAATCACCGGACGAGCCACCAGCACAAAGCCAGTCAGAACCACAGCACCGAACAAACCACCAAACAAAGATGAGGTGAACGCCGCAGATAACGCTCGCGCAGCTTGCCCTTTCTTTGCCATAGGAAAACCATCCAGTACGGTCGCTTGTGAGCCACTCGAACCGGGAATTCCCATCAATACAGAGGTGAAGGTATCAGAGGTAGGGATAACGGCAACCAAACCTATCAACATCGCGAGTGCTGAAACCGGATCCATGCCATACAGAAACGGCAGCAACAATGAAAGACCCGCAATCCCCCCTAAACCTGGGAATATACCGATCGCTAAGCCCAGCATCACGCCCCCTAACATGTAGGTAATGTGCTGGACGGTAAGTATGGTCTCTAGGGCCAAAAACAATTCACTAAACATCGTAGAACCTTTGAACGCCAACGTCGTCAGACGGAGAATAGAGGGACAACTAAATTGAGGAATGAGAGAGAAGAGCAGCGCTCAGAGCGCTGCTCATTGAGAGTTACAGTTTGGTGTTGTACTTATCAGCAAGCCATTGAGCGACCCACTCTCTGCTGCTCTCATCGAGTGACAGAATCGCTTCTACCGCTTTGTCTGCCTCCTCGCCCGTTAGCTGTTGATAGTTACCCAGTACGTCTTTAGCTCGAGCTTGGAACTCTTCATCTGCAACGAAGGTTTTTGCTGCATCACGCCAGGCTTGTTTGACCGCTTCTGGCGTTGAATCAGGAAGGAAAAACATTTTCTGAGCCACGAAACCTGCGACAAAGAAAGAACGCCAAACTTTGAAACCTTGGGCATTCATGTCCCCATTGGCTTTCTGATAGACCTCAGCGAAGTGTGGAATATCGGGGAAGTTAGGATCGCGCTGAAGTTGACCGTTGTCATCCAACACACCCAAACTAAAGATGGGGATCGCTTTGCCTTCCTCTACCAGCGGGGTTACCTTCTTCAAATAGGCAGAACTGGTCTGAGAATCTAAATTGACTTCGCCACGTTCAAAAGCGAGGCGACCAGCACCACGACCTTTCATACCAAAGACAGCTTTGACATCAGCACCCAATAGATCAAGCGCTAACAAAGGCACCAAATCAATCGTTGTCGCACCTTGACTGGCATACTGAAACTCTACTGAGCCTAGGTTGGCAACAAAATCATCCGCATTGTTGATACCAGTACTCGGAGATACGTAAATCACACCGCCGGTAGGCGACGCCATCACGACATCCCAATCGTTGTAATCGTATTTGACACGGCGGTCACCGAGTAGATAAGTAAACTGAGTCGATGCGGAGCTCGCGAGGACATCCAAACCGTTGTCTTTGGCTCTGCGGGCAAATTGGTTAGCCCCTTTAGTTGAACCGCCACCAGGCACATTTTTGACCACGACAACAGGCTCACCAGGCAGCGTTTGGCTAAAGTAAGGAGCAAAAAATCGTGCCCAAGTATCCGTACCACCTCCCTCTTTATATGGGACGGTAATTTGAGCACGCTCGCCATCAAAGGAGACATCCTCTGCCAGTACCGACGGGCTCAGAGAGGCGACCCCTAGGGCAACCATTGCGGAAAACAGTGCCGTAGTACGGCGAATAAACTGGGGGTAAGTGGGTTTGCTCATTGGCATGAATGCCTCCTCAAATCCTTTGATTGCTTCTCGTTAATCTTGTTATCTATCGCCCAATATTGCGATGCGTTAACACTAATCACTCAACCTGTCATCAAACTGACAAGGACAACCTCATTAACAAAAATGTTACATAGATCGACTTTACGACGAGAGTGCGAAGCCGTTTGCTAGCAGACACATTAGTGGCTAACAAACACCTCGCCCTTGAACAAAGGCCGAGACGTTCTGACTAACGCCGCTTGAGCGATGATCGGCTCTCCTTCACCTTCTAAAATACTCATTTGCACATCAATTTTTCCGCTTGGGTGCTCAACCACTACACGCTCATCTTTGCTCGGCGCTGCCAGCGAGTGAGTGACCGTACCGGGAATCAAACAGGCAGACGCAACACAAATAGCGCCGGTCACCGCATGACTGGCATGGCAATTGTGGGGAACTAAATAGCGAGAGGTAATGGTTCCACCGGATTGAGGTGCGGACACAATGGACACTTTAGGGATCACGCTCGAGCGAACATCACCTAGCCCCATCTGCTCACCCGCCTCAATGCGAATCGCTTCGATGCGTGCCAGTAGATCATGATTCGCATCAATTTCGGCTTTGCTCTCTGTACCCATAATGCCCAGTGCTGATGCGGGTATATGCACCATAGGAACAGCGGCATCAATGCAGGTTACATCGACATCAAGAATGCGTTGTTGACGTTGACCCGTTGGGAACAGCGCCCCGGTTTTTGCTCCGCCCACGTCAAGGAAGTTCAACAAGACTGGTGAGCCCGTGCCAGGGACGCCATCAACCGTCACATCCCCGTCGAACTTTAAGCGTCGATTCGGCGTTTCGGCTGTGACTTCTATGATGGTGTTGGTATTGACGTTCTTGACTCGGACCGTCGTCGTACCGTCTTGAAGTGAGATAAGATTCTTTTCGGTTGCAAACGCAATGATTCCAGACAAGATGTTGCCGCAGGAGGGTTTGGTATCCACGATCTTCTCCTCCACGCCAACTTGAGCAAACAGATAGTCAAGGTCGACTCCTAGCGAGTCAGACAACGAGACGATCGCCACCTTACTGGTCAACGTGGTGCCCCCACCAATACCATTGATTTGCTGGACATCACCTGATCCCATGATGCGTATCAGCAACGCATCACGTTCATCTGGGTCACTGGGGAGATCTTGTGAAAGAAAATACGCGCCCTTCGAGGTGCCACCCCGAATAAGCATGCAGGGAATAAGATGAGAGTGTGTCATTCCTTCGCTCCTTAGCAATCACACCACTTCCTGCTTGAAATGGCTGCGTAAGGCTACGAAACGAACCTGTCACCGAACTGACACACGCATGCGTGGACAACTCAATCGTAATTTTTGAGAGCGCTCTCCCACTCTGTCGTCACCACCTCCCGTTTACTCTGATCTGAGAACACCATGAGTCGCACGTCCAGAGGAATTGGGTTCAGTTGATCTGCATAGTGTTGACGTAAATATGCGGCGGATTTTTCACTAGTAATATCTGTGCGAATCGGCGGCATATTGGTTTGTTCAGCCATGACCCATTGGCCAGACAAAGACAAGATGTAATCAATGAAGGCTTTTGCGGTATCGGGCTGTTGAGTGGTTTTATTGATAAAGGCGCTGCGAATGATTACGGGTGTGTAGTCTGTCAGCGACACGATCACGATGTTGTCATCCAACTCTTGCCAGCTTCTAGCGTATGATCCGAGCACGTTGTAAGCCATAAGAAGCTCACCCTCACTGGCCGCTTTAAGCATCGAACGGGTGCTACCAAAAGTGCGTGCCTGGGCGGAATTAAACAGCTCAAGAAACTGACCGTAATTTCTTGCCTGCTGCCTTTCAAAAGACCAAAGTAAATAACCGATCCCCACTCGGCGGATATCAAACAGGCCGATTTTCCCGACTAACTCACTGCTGTATTGACGGATAAAGCTCAATAATTCAACGCGGTTCATTGGGGGCACCTTACCGTCAATGAAGGCTTTATTAAACACTAAAACTGCAGGCTCAAAGCTAAAACCAAACAACTCATCACGCCATTGACTCCACTCCGGCAATACACTCTGCGAAGTACCGTAGCTCGACATCGCGACCTGATGAGGCAATGCGTAGCCATCATTCACTAGCCGCAGTTGCAAATCCATCACGGAACTGATGGTGATATCGGGCTGTGGCTGAATGTTATCGCGAACATACCGGTCTAGATCATTACTGCTCATCCAGCGGTAATCGATCTTAACCTCTGGGTGACGCATTTTAAAATCATCCAGCATCGGCTTCATTTCTGACTGATATGCCGCGCCATAGATCCGCAGTGGCAACGAAGCCTCATCAGCCGCACTGAAACCAAACCATAGGAGCGCAACCGCTAACCACCCGATACGCTTCATTCGCTTACCTCTTGCCACGCTGTATAAGGAAACTGTATTTCTACCGTCAGCCCCGTTGGGACACTGTCTTTTAGCAACAATACGGCTTGCATCTTCTTCGCTACGTCAGCCGCAATACTCATCCCCAGACCGGTACCGGCTTCGTCGGTCCCCGCGATACGATAAAAACGATCAAACACCAAAGGCTTATCAGCATCGCTAATACCGGGGCCGAAATCACGTATCACCACGACGGCTTTGCTACCCATATGGCTGACTTCCACTTCCACTCGACTGGATGCTGGCGAGTATTTAATGGCATTTTCAACGAGGTTCGTCAGCATTTGCTCAAGTGCAAAGGCATCCCCGCGTACAGAAAAGGCCGTGTCCGCGTCATAACTTAGCTCTATCTCCTTTGCCAACGCATTCATCGCCAACGAACGACACACAGCTGCCGTTAACTGATTCATGTTCACCCACTGGGGCTCAACACTTCGATATCGGTGCTTAATGGTTGCGTGATTAAGCAGTTGATCAATGGTCCGTTCGAGCACATCGCACGCCTTGAGCACGTTCGCTAACGATCGTGCGGTCGCCTCATTGTGATCTCGACTCAGAATCAAACCGACTTGCGCGCGCATGCCGGCAAGCGGGGTTTTCAACTGATGCGCCGCTTCTCCAGTAAAGTTTTTCAGGTTTGTCAGCGTGTCATCCAACTGAGACATAAAGGTGTTAACGGTCTCAATCAAGTGGGACACTTCCTCAGGTGCATCCATATCGATGGGTGTGAGATCCACATTGGAGCGACTGGCGATTTTCTGGTTAATCACGTTTAAAGGTTTAAGTACCATAGCAATCAGTACGAGAATCACCACAAGGGCACAACTGACCACACCGACCAATAGCTTGAATGCCACATCTGATAGCTCTTTTTCCCAATGGGTCCTGGCTTGAACCGTCTGACCCACCAATACCGAGACCACTTGCGCCCCCTCACTGGTGTTCACCGAGCGGCTGACCAAGGCAAAGCGTACATACTCATCAAACATGGTGTGGTAGAAAAAATGGGGTTTGATCTCTAACTGTACGGGATATTGCTGAATGTGTGATTGAATTGTTGTATCGCTGAGCAAGGAAGCATAGCCCGTGATAAATTCATCGTGATTGATGACAACAGCATAAAATACTTTGTCTCTGGGAGAATCTGATAAACCGGCAAACGCAGAGAAAGGCAGGTCAACGCTGACTTGCAGGTGCTCAAACCTTACCTGCTCTAAAATTTGTAACGCTGAGTTGGCGAGCGGACGATCGAACGCAATTTGCGCTGTCTGATACGCATAGCGCTTGACTGCGAGCATAGAGAGCAAGCCAATAAACAGCAGCAACATCGTCGCATAAACAACAAGCTGAAAACGTAACGAACGAGTAGAAAATCCCTGAAAAACGGGCAATGAGGCGATCATCCTGCTTTGGCCATCACATACCCAAGGCCACGCAGTGTTTTGATCTCCACCTCACTCTCGGACAACGCTTTTCTGAGACGCCCTACGTATGTCTCAATTGCGTTCAGATTCGGCGGATTGTCATAGCCATACAGATGGTCGATGATCTCTTCTTTACTGAGAACGCGGTTCGGGTGACCGAGAAACACTTCCAACAAGCGATACTCTCGCTGTTTGAGCTCCACCGTCTTACCCTTCACCTGCACCGTGGCACTCGCTGCGTCAAAACAGATGTCACCAAATTCGATAAGGTTGTGATCTTGCCCTTGACTCCTGCGCACAATAGAACGGCATCGCGCCTCTAGTTCACCCAAGTCAAAAGGCTTACAAAGGTAATCATCCGCACCTAAGTCAAGCAGTTGGATTCTATCGAGCACCTCGTTTCTCGCCGTCAGTATCAAAATAGGCGTATCGTAACGTTGGCGAATTTTTTTTGTAATCTCTTCTCCAGAACGATGCGGAAGATTCAAATCCAAGATGATTAAGTCGTATTGAGTGTGAGCGACCAAGGCATACGCCACTTTTCCATCGTAGGCACAATCAACTCCATGACCTAAATCAGTGAAGCGCTGCTCCAATGATTGGCTGATCAAACGATCATCTTCCACTATCAAGATTCTCATCGGTCCTCAACTTTCCTTGTAGGCAATGCAACAAATGCATCACTTTTATCCTCAGTTTATAACATCAGACAAGGTAGGGTGACAATCCAGGTTGTCGGCTTTTGCCAAACACTGTGATCATCAAACACAGCCGCCTAAACGGGAGAACAGCGTTGCTGCGCCGGGCATTTTCTCGAGGCAAAAAAAAACCACACAGAACTGTGTGGTCGGAATGTATAAAGCAATTAACTAACGCCAATTGAAAATAATCAGTTTCCTGATTAGGAGAAAGTAAAGTCAGCCTTCAAAAGGAAGTGTCATCTTGCTCAACTTGTCAGCAGATGCCGACTAGATGACAGGAGTTACTATACCTGTTGCCGCTTGCCTCTTTTTGAAGTAGATCAATTTTAATGGGATTTCTCTCTTTTTATCGCACTGTGCGCCACTTTGCTTCAATATATAAAGAGGGTTTTATCAGCCATAATGAGCACCACGGAGCATACTAGGAGGCTCGTGTGTCAATAATTTCGTTTTTTGGAAAGAAAAAGTCCGACACTCCGGTCAACTCGGATATGGACAGACAAAGAAAATATGAAGCGCTGGTTCGTGCCTATCACCGAGATCTCTACCGCTATGCGTATTGGCTCTGCAAAGACCCAACCATCGCGGAAGATTTGGTGCAGGAAACCTGCCTAAGGGCTTGGAAGTCACTGGACAGTTTGCAAGATGAAAAAGCCGCCAAGTCTTGGCTGATCACCATCTTGCGCCGTGAGAACGCGCGTCGTTTTGAGCGTAAGCAGTTTGATCTCGTGGATATCGATGATTACAGCGGCGAAGCCAAAGTGAGCGATGACCCACATCATCAAACCCAGTGGATCCAAGCGCAAATCATGAAGCTAGAAGAAGAATACCGTGAGCCCCTTTTCCTCCAAGTGGTAGGAGGGTTCAGTGGTGAAGAGATAGGCGAGATTTTGTCTTTGAACAAAAACACCGTCATGACACGGCTTTTTCGAGCGCGCAACCAACTTAAAGAGATGTTAGATTCTGATGACAGCGCAAGGGGGCAAAAAAATGGATGAGTTAGAATTCCGTCGTCGTATTATGTCCGACCCAAAACAGCGTGACTCACAAATCAACGAAGCGATCAAAGCCGACAGCAAGAATGCCAAGTTTGCCGATGATATTCTTGAACTCGATACCCTCATTGCCAATGCCATGAAGGTCGATGTACCCGATGGGCTCGCTGACCGCATTTTGTTTAATCAATCCGCGGCAATCAAAGAAGACAATGTCGTTCGCCCGACATTCGTTAAACGTGCCATGGCAATGGCAGCTTCGGTCGCCTTTGTCGCTGGTCTACTGGTTGGCCAAGTCAACTGGGGCAATTTAGTGGTATCCCCCGCGAACGCCAATTTAGCGGACACCGCCATTCAACATGTGTTTGATGAAAAAGGCTTCGTGTTTGTGTTGGATGAACAAGTCCAATCGTCGCAAATCAATGCCAAAATGGTGCCGTTTAAAAAACACTTGATTGAGCAGTTCCCTTACCATGTCTACTACCTTAACCACTGTGGCTTTGGCGATGCCAATGCGGTGCATATGGTCTTTAAAGGCACGCAAGGCAAAGTGACGCTGTTCTTAACCGGTATCGCCAGTGAGAACGCCTTTACGTTTGAGAAACAAGGTATGGCGGGCATTGTTGAACCGATTGGCAACAACAGTCTGATTCTGGTTGGAGACAAAGGCGAAGATGTGGCGAACATCGCGCAAACCTTGATGGATATCATCAAGCCGATGAGTTAACAACCTGATAACATTTTGTGAGCAAGATCATGGCCCGAGATTCCCTCTCGGGCCATTTTTTTAGCATAAAATTAGAGCTTGCACTCTAAAAACAGCCATTTTGTAGGATTTTCCTGCCAGATAACCGTCATTTCGCTAATTTTATCCGCCAACTACGCAATGGTCGGATATGTATCTCCTATAATTGCCTCTAGGATCAGCCACCACTGAGCTTTTGCTCAAATAAAACGTCCGAAAGAGACGAACAAAAAGGAAAAAGCACAAATGAACAAGACGCGTCTGTTTAAAAAATCACTGCTAGCAGTGACTATCGCATCAACGGCAATGGCTTCACAGCAAGCGATGGCCGCCGGTTTCCAACTTAACGCACAATCAGCGACGGGCCTTGGCCGTGCATTCGCAGGTGATGCGGTTATTGCTGATAACGCAGCAGCAATGTCTCGCAACTCCGCAACAATGGCATTATTTGACAAGACAGAGTTATCGCTGGGCTTCGAGACCGTCACATCAATGATTGAAGTGAAAGACGCCACATATACAAGCGGCGCATACTCTCCAACAGCTGGCGCACTATCAGCCAGCTCAACATCAGCCAACTACGATGATGCTGGAGACACATCCATAGCACCAAACATCCACTTGATCGTGCCTGTAAATGATAAATTCGCTTGGGGCGTTAATGCGTATACAAACTTTGGTACTAAAACAGAGTTTGCTGATGACTATGCAGCGTCTGAATACGGTGGTTTAACTGATGTCAAAAGCTTCAATTTAGGCTTAGCGGGTTCCTATAGACTGAATGATCAGTGGAGTTTTGGTGCTGGCTTGGACCTCATTTATGGACAAGGTACATTTAAAAGAGCAGTCCCAGGCACTAACAGCGCCGCATACTTACTCAACGTAGACAAAGCTGATGGATGGGCGCTAGGCTTTAACGTTGGTACTGTTTATGAGCTTGATGAAAACAATCGATTTGGGTTTGCATACCGTTACAGCCCAGAGTTCTCTGCAGAAGATGACTACGGTCAAGAAGTAACTTTACCTCTTCCAGATATTGCGGAGTTCTCTGGTTTCCATAAGATCCAGGATACTAAGTTCGCTGTCCACTATAGCGTGCAGTGGATTGGTTGGGGTAAATTCGACCAAATTGATTTTGAAAACCTAGATGTATCTCAGTCACAACTCGCAGGTGTTAGCACCACTTACAACAAAGACTACAAATGGCAAGATGGTTGGCACTTCGCTTTAGGAGGTACTTATTACCTTAACTCTGATTGGACTCTTCGTGCGGGCTATATGTACGACACTAGTGCTCAAGATGAACTAACATCGATTTCAGTTCCTGATTCCGATAGACAATGGTTATCAACAGGCTTCACGTATCATATTGACTCTAGCTCCAATATTGATTTTGGTTTTACCTACCTAATGGGTAAAGAAACAGACGTAAAGGAAACTTTAGTTCTACCTAACAGCGATAGTCCAACTGGTTATGGTTATACACAAGTAACTGGCACGACGAAAGCTGACGCTATCCTACTAGGCCTACAATACAGCCGTAGCTTCTAAGCACAGCGAACACGCTATACCTTCAAAGGCCGCTCTCGCGGCCTTTTTTAATTTTTGCATTCAATCACTTCACTTCCCATTCAGGCTACACGTGTAACCTGAACCCTCCAATTGACCCTACAGATGTACGCTCAATTTTAGAAACACACCATTAACAAACAACATTTAAACTATATATTTTTATAATGATTAGTTTTTTATTCCAAAAACCATCAATGGCTCGTTTTTTATTTTTAAAGTTTTTGCTCTAACTTTATCATCACACGACCAAAGTCAACGACAATCAGCGAACATAAAAATGAAAACCAATAAAACACTTCTTTCTCTTGCAGTGGCTGGCACTCTGATGACCAGCGCCACACACGTGTCTGCGGCTGGCTTTCAGCTCGCCGAGTACTCCGCAACAGGCCTAGGTCGAGCGTACGCCGGTGAAGCGGCGATGGCAGACAACGCCAGTGCGCAATGGCGCAACCCTGCCATGCTGACTTACCTAAAAGGGACACAGCTCTCTGTAGGTGCAGTGTATGTGGACCCGAATGTGGATGTGAGTGGCACAACCAATTTTTATGGCACCGAGATACCTGCAAACAGTAAAGACTTTGCTCACGATGCGGTTATCCCTAACTTTTACGTTTCTCACCAGTATTCTGAGCAGTTCTTTGTTGGCGCCGCATTTGGCACCAACTACGGCATGGAAACCGATCTCGGCACTGATTTCGCCGCTTCTCACTTTGGTAATGAAGCCAGTGTGATTTCGATGGAAGCCAACCTGAATGCTGCATATCAAATCAATGATGCGGTGAGCATCGGTGGTGGTCTACGTTACGTGATGGGTGAAGGAAGCTTTGGCGCAACGGCGCCAACAAATAATGCTTACGCTCTTTCACAAGGCACGACCCTCAAATATATGGAAGGCGATGACACTGCTTGGGGTTGGCAACTTGGTGCCGCTTGGCAAATCGATGAGCGTAACCGTGTGGGCTTTGCCTACAAATCGGCAGTCGATCTCAAACTTACCGGTTCAGCCAACATCTTTACTGGTACTGCAATTGCCACCAGCACAGGCTCTATTGATTTAACGTTGCCCGCCACTGCTGAACTCGCCAGCTTCCACCAGCTGACTGAAAAAGTCGCGATTCACGCCAGTGTAAACTGGACGGATTGGAGCTCATTCAAGCAACTTTACGCCGATTTAGACACCTTGCCATCGCAAACCATCAAGGTGGAAAACTGGGAAGACAACTACCGCTTTGCGCTGGGCACGACCTACCAATGGGATCCGAAATTAGCGCTACGAGCAGGTGTCGCGTATGACATGTCAGCGGTCAGTGACAAAAACCGCACCATCACTATTCCAGAAACAGACCGTACTTGGCTGAGCGTTGGCGCAAGTTACGCGTTTACCAAGCAGTTCACGTTGGATGGTGGCTTTACTTACGTGTTCGCGAAAGATGCGCCTATAACCGAATCTCGCGGCTACAATTCCGATGACACCGCGGAAGCACTGGCTGGACAGTTTGTGGGGGAAACATCAGGGCACGTGATCATCGTCGGTGTACAAGCGAACTACACCTTCTAACGCATTCCCTTAAATACTTCGCCTTTATACGAAAAGGGCTTGGTCAGTGACCAGCCCTTTTACTTTCTCAACGTCAAGTAGTCAGAAATCTTGTAGATATTCATCAAGATAGGCTTCTTCTTCCTCATTGAACGCTTCTTTTTCTATCTCAGCGTTAAAGTCTTGGCGTTGAAGATACGCATCACGCGTCAGTGCGTAAGGGTCAGGAGAGTTTTCCAACATCACTTCTTGATTCACCAGCGCTGCACGGGTTTCCATCCCTTCCAGGGCCCATTTACCTAACGCGCCCCAAAAATTCAGCAACGAAAGTGGTACGTAAGCACTGTCGACAAAATCGGCGGTCTCTCGCACTGTCCAAGGGCCATAACCGGGCACCATGACATAGGGTCCATTTCCGACCCCGTAGTGACCCACCGCATCACTGAACGTTTTTTCGTTATGGTCGGTGATACCCGCCGCAGATGCCACGTCAATCAAACCCAGCAAACCCAGCGTACTGTTGATCAGGAATCGATTAAAGTGGTCGAGCGCTTTTTCGCCATTGCCCATAACAAGGTTATTGATCACGCTCGATGGCTCATCTAAGTTGCCTAAGAAGTTCCCGATACCAGAACGAATCGGCGTCGGAACATAACCAACGTAGGCGAGTGATACGGGTCGAACCAAGTAAGGATCTAAGTAATCGTAATTAAGGGTCCACATGGTTCGGTTAAACCCTTCGATGGGATCGTACGGACCAGAGTCGTCATAAGCCGAGGAAGCATCAGGCTGGCTAGCACACCCTGACATCACTAACGCTGAGCAAAGTAACAGTCCGGTTCGAGACGTTTTATCTATCATTATTATCTCTTTCCATGAAAAAAGCCGGTCGTGACCGGCTTTTTGTTAATCCATAAGCATTGGGAATTAGTACTGCTTATCTATTAGCACTTCAACTGGTTCCCCTATCTTAACCGCTTCGCTCTCGCCAAACCAGTCCCCTGCTTTAGTGGCAACATTGCCATCGCTGTCGATGCGCACACGCACCATCAACGCATCGAGCGATGAGAGTTTACGTGCTTCCAACATGCTGTTGCTGTCATCCAACACCACAGTGCGCGGGAAGCTCCCCACAGGGTAGCGCGCTGCTGCGACTGGCATAGGCGCGCCATCGGCGCTGTGCACAGACACAATCAGCGAAGCATTCGGTTCGGCTTGTACACTAGGGTCAAGCGTAATCGTCACCGCCACAGATTGACCGTTACCTATCGCTTGCCCCATCTGCTTGCGCGCGTTGTCAATACTGCGCGAGAGCATCTCATAGCGACTATCCTCAGGGCCGATCATCTGCTGCATCACGCCCCAATAACGAATCGCCGCTGGGAAGTCCTGACGCTCGTAAGCATCAAACGCGAGCAAAGAGAACACACGCAAGTCCACATACTCTTGCTGAACTAACTCTGAGAGCAAGGTACGAGCGCGGTTTTGATCAAACTCATCTTGAGAGAGCATCAAGGCTTGAGCATAGCCCAGTTGAACATCGGTGTTCTCGGGTTCTAGACGATAGGCTTTTTTCATCGCACCGATCGCCGTATCCACATCGCGATTAGCGAGGCCAATGCGACCGAGTAGCAACCAGCCCGTTGAATCATCCGGTTGATAATGAAGGCGAGTTCTCAGCGCCAAGGTCAAGTCTTTCATCTCGTCGTCGCTCAAGCTGGCGCCTTCCGGCGACATGAGCTTTTTCGATAGCGCAGGCAAGTTTGCACTTACTTGCTGCCACTCGTTGACTTGATTGGCACCACCAAACTGGAAATACATCGCATAAGAGAGCGCAATGACCAGCGCAAATGATGGCACTAGCACCCAGACCGGCTTGATAGTAGCGCTATCAGCGCCCCCCTCTTTGGCAGGGATGTCATCAAGCAGGGATTGCTTAAGATCATCGATGAGCTCTTGTTGGTTCTCCACCAAGCCTTCATCGGTTTCTTCAGCGAGTTCCGAGAGACGGTCTTTGTAAAACGCTTTATTGAGCTCGTCACGCAGACGGACATCTTGGTTCTCTGTGCGGCGAATGAAAGGCAAAGCAACCAACAAGCAGCTCATGACGATTAAAATGACTGAGGCTACCCAAAATAGTGTCATTTGTGTTTATCTCCATCATTTTGTTCATCTAGAAGGGCTTTCAGTCGCGCTTCCTTATCGGCGCTCCATTGCTCGTCGGGCACACTCTTTACTTTGCTTTTTCTGCTGCGAAGAACAATCAGCGCAAAGCCCAGCACCACCACACACAGCGGGCCAAGCCACAGAATCGAGGTGGCCAGCGTGAACGGCGGTTTGTAAGTCACAAAATTGCCGTAGCGCGCGATCATGTAATCAACAATCTCTTGCTTCGATTTGCCGTCTTTGGTCATTTCATACACTTTTTGGCGCAAATCGACCGCAAGTTCCGCGTTAGAGTCCGCAATGGTGTTGTTTTGACATTTCGGACAGCGCAAGGTGTGCCCGAGCTCCTTAAACTGCTGCTCTTGCTCGAGAGTCTCAAATTCATACACCTCGATGGCCGCCTTCGCTGCCATTGAGAGCGTCAATGCCGTCATGAGCATCAAAGTTAAAAGCCAAAAGGGGGAAACGGTCTTTCGAATCATTGTACTGCTTCCTCAACCATACGTTGGTACATAGGCCCTAGCTTCTCTGCCCAGTTGCGTGCGTTCACATCACCCACATGGCGGTACTGAATCACGCCATTTGCATCAATGAGGAACGTCTCTGGCGCGCCATAAACACCAAGATCTAGGCCCAACATACCATTGCCATCAAACAGGCTGATGAGATACGGGTTACCGAGATCATTGAGCCAGCCGACTGCCTTAGTGCGATCGTCTTTGTAGTTCAGTCCGATGATTTTAACGCCTTGACTAGCCAACTCATTAAGATACTGATGCTCGGCATAGCACGTAGGGCACCACGTCGCCCAGACATTGAGTAGCAAAGGCTCGCCAACAAAAATCTGTTGATCGTACAGTTTGCCGGGTTCCGCTAGATCTTCTAAGCGAAACTCTGGCACCGTTTTACCGACCAAGACCGACTCCAATTTTGTAGGGTCATCACCGTGTTGGTTTTTAATGAGCTGGGTGGCAAAAACGCTCACCAGCCCCAAAAAGGCCACCAAGGGAATAAACAGTAGCTTCTTACTCATGATGCCTCCTGCTGGGTATTCTTTCTAAATCGGTAACGCTTATCGCTGATGGCAATCGCGCCGCCGAGCGACATCAACAGAGCCCCCGCCCAAATCCAACGCACAAACGGTTTGTAGTAGATACGCACAGCCCAAGATTTGTTGTCGTCGAGTTGCTCGCCCATCGCGATATAGAGATCACGCGTTATCCCTCGATCGATCGCCGCTTCGGTCATCATAGAGCGCGCCGTGCGGTAGAAGCGTTTCTCCGCATGTAAGGTATTGATGTATTTACCGTTGAGGGTAATTTCAAAATCGGCAATATAGCCGTCATAGTTGGGGCCATCTTTGTCTCGTAAGCCTTCAAAATAGAAGTCATAACCTTGAATTTGGAAATGCTCGCCAGGTGCCAAACGGACATCACGTTCGATACTGTAGTTTTGCACCATCGCGATACCAATAATCGAAACCGCAAGACCGACGTGGCCCAACATCATCGCCCAGTGACTGCGCTGAAGTTTTTTCACACCGCTCCAGAAAGTGTGACGGTGCGTCGCACGTTGGTAGAGCTCAAACCCATGCAGCAAGATGATCCACAGTGCCATCACCCAGCCGATGTACGCCATCACTAGGAACTGATCGGCTAGCCATACAGTGAACAAGGCAGCGAGCAACAATGAAGCCACGCCAGAGATGAGCATCGGCACTTTGACCGTTTTGAGGTTGTCGCGTTTCCAGCGGATCAGCGGTCCAATACCGAGGAAGAAGGCAAACGGCACCATCAACCAAGCAAACAGCATGTCAAAGAATGGCGCACCAATGGAGACAGAGCCTAACCCGATTTGCTTATGCACGAGCGGCAATAAAGTCCCAACCAACACCACCACTAACGCCGCAATCAGCAACACGTTGTTAACCAACAGCGCATTTTCGCGTGATACCAACTCGAAGTTGCCACGCACACGAACCGACGCGCCTTTGAGCGCAAACAAAAGCAGCGAGCCGCCGATGACAAACACCAAGAAGCCAAGGATAAACATCCCACGCGAAGGATCGGAAGCGAAAGCGTGCACCGAGACAAGAATGCCGGAGCGCACTAAGAAGGTGCCCAATAAGCTGAGCGAGAATGCCGATATGGCCAGTAGCACCGTCCACGCTTTGAACGTGCCGCGCTTTTCGGTCACAGCGAGTGAGTGCATCAGCGCAGTACCGGCAAGCCAAGGCATGAAAGAGGCGTTTTCAACTGGATCCCAGAACCACCAGCCTCCCCAACCTAACTCGTAGTAAGCCCACCATGAGCCTAACGCAATACCCAGTGTGAGAAAGAGCCAAGCGGCGGTTGTCCAAGGACGAGACCAACGCGCCCATGCCGTATCAAGTCGGCCGGTCATCAGTGAGGCGATCGCAAATGAGAAAGCAACCGAAAAGCCTACGTACCCCATGTAGAGCATGGGTGGGTGAATGATCAAGCCCGGGTCTTGCAGTAACGGGTTTAAATCGCGGCCATCGACTGGGAAGTATGGCAATGTACGCAAAAATGGGTTCGAGGTGACGATGATAAACAGCAAAAAGCCTACCGTGATAAGGCCCATCACCGCCAATACGCGTGCGACCGATTCTTGTGGCATACCTCGACTAAAGCTCGCCACCGCAACCGTCCACCCAGCTTGGATAAGAACCCACAGCAGCAATGATCCTTCATGGGCACCCCAAACCGCGGTCAGTCGATAGTACCAAGGCAATTGCGTGTTGGAGTTGCTTGCCACATAGTTCAAAGTGAAATCGTTGGTATAAAACGCCCACAACAAGATGGCAAACGACACCAACAGCAGCAAGAACATCCCCCAAGAGAGTGGTCTTGCAGTGTTCATCAAAAGCGTATTGTTACGCGATGCACCGACCAGTGGCAAAATGCTCAAGAGCACTGCCATGGCGAGAGAAATAATCAGCGCAAAATGGCCAATCTCAGCAATCATTGGTCACTTCCTTGTTTTTGCTCTTGAGTGTACTGAAGCGGTTCGTGGGTTTTCTTCATCGCTTCGGCCACTTCAGGCGGCATATACTCTTCGTCGTGCTTCGCTAACACTTCAAACGCCTCAATGGTGGTCGCGTTTTTTAGTACGCCTTGCGCCACGATCCCTTGCCCCTCACGAAATAGGTCAGGCAAAATGCCATCGTAGTAAATGGTCACTTTCGGGCCGATATCATGTAAGTCAAACGACACACGCAAAGATTGCGGATCGCGCTTAACTGACCCTTCTACCACCATGCCACCAATGCGAAGGCGTTGACCCACTTCTGGTTTGGTGCCATCAGGCTTACCATTGACCAGCTCGGTTGGTGTATAGAAAAGATCCATGTTTTGGTTTAGGGCATAGAGCATCAAACCCACGGTCGCAGAGATGCCGACAAAAATAGCGAGGACAATACTGAGTCTCTTTTTACGTCTTGGGTTCATAAGGTGTTCTCCAAATTTTTCGCCGCTTCGATTCGTGCTTGGCGGTCTACTTTTGCTTTCACATCGCGCAAGATGCCTTTGCCACGCTTCACACTGACCACCCAGAGTATCCACATCGACAAAAACGTGATTCCAAACGCACTCCACACATAGCCGGCATAACCGCCCATTGCCCAAAAATCACTTAAGCTATCAAAATGCATGGTTAGGCCTCCTGCTTGGATTTTTCTGTGGCGGATTCTTCTGTGGCGAGTTGAACCACCCACGGGCGGTGGCTCTCTTTAGCCAAAATTTCATTTCTCAAGCGAACCATGGTCAGGCTGGCAAAGAAGAACGCAAAACCAAAGATGTTCAAGAGTAAAGGCCACAGCATGTTCGCCGAGATAGAAGGCTTTTCGAACTTGGTAATGGTGGCGCCCTGATGCAGGGTGTTCCACCATTCCACTGAGAAGTGAATGATAGGCAAATTAACCACACCAACAATCGCTAAAATACCGGCTGCTTTGGCGGCGGTTTTTTGATCATCAAACGCGTGATACAGAGCAATCACGCCAAGGTAGAGAAACAACAGAATCAGCTCGGATGTTAGGCGAGCGTCCCATACCCACCATGTACCCCACATCGGCTTGCCCCACACGGCCCCCGTGAATAGGGCAATGAAGGTGTACACCGCGCCAATTGGCGCCATCGCAGAGGCTGCCATATCTGATAAGCGGACTTGCCACACCAATCCGATAAACGCGGCAATCGCCATCGACATGTAGACGCCCATCGACCAGATCGCAGAGGGTACATGGATATAGATGATTCTAAAACTGTCGCCTTGTTGGTAGTCAGAAGGTGCAAAGGCCAGCCCCCAGACGGTTCCGGCGACGAGACACACCAAGGCTAAAACGGAAAACCAAGGTAAGCACTTACCGCACAATCGGTAAGCGGCTTCTGGCTTGGCATAAGGATGGAGCCATTTCCACATCGTTTTACTCACTCTTACTTCTGGGCACCGTCCCGCAAAATTCATCAACGGGTCATTCGGTCGGTTTATTTATTGTCGTTATGTTTTTTATTTATGACCATTATGTCATGTATAGAAAGGGAATTTTTCGTGCTTGATTCAAAACAATCAAGTCACGCTTACCCTAAGTGCTGCACTGATCGCAAATGGCGTTAACGTCATCGATCCCATCAGCATGGCACCGAGTATCGCTAACTGTCCGTTATACGCCATGCCAAGCGATGCCGCATCAATCGCGGAGGTCGCAAAAATCAAAATAGGTATATAGAGCGGCAGCACCAATAAACTCAGCAGCACGCCACCTTTCTGCAGACCAACGGTCAGCGCAACGCCTATCGCTCCAACAAAGCTCAGCGTGGGTGTACCAATCAATAGTGTCAGCACGACACCAAGCCAAGTATTAAAATCCAGCGATAGTAATATGGCGAGCAGCGGGCTAATCAGAATGAGCGGCAACCCCGTTAACAGCCAGTGTGCGAACACCTTTGACATCACCACCAGCGGCAATGGAATGGGCATCAGCATCATCTGCTCAAGTGAACCGTCTTGAAAGTCATCCCTAAACAGGCGCTCTAAGGAGAGCAGCGCCGACAACAGTGCCGCGACCCAAACGATGCCTGCAGCAATGCGAGCCAACAAATTGGGCTCAGGCCCGATACTGAGCGGAAAGAGCGTGATGACAATAATAAAGAACCACAATGGGTTAAAAATATCCGCTTGACGGCGAAACGCGATCAGCAACTCACGGCGAATTATCGTGTTCATAGCTGCGAGCATGGCTAGTCACCTAACTTAATTTTTCTAAGGATGGGATTGTCGGCAAACATGTCTTGGTGCGTCGTCAAAATCACTATGCCCCCTTGCTCTGCATGTTGCAGAAAGAGCGCTTCTAACACCTTGACGCCTTGCTTATCGATGGCCGTGAGAGGCTCATCTAGAATCCACAATTTATGTTCACTGAGCCACAACCTTGCCAATGCTACGCGCCGCTGCTGCCCCGCAGACAGCTGCCCAACGGGGACATCCTCTCGCCCTGCCAATCCTACTTTGACCAGAGCGTTATAGATATCGGTTTTCGTGAGCGCTTGCTGACTGTGCAGGCCCAGATAAAAACGCAAATTTTCGTACGCGGTGAGTTCGCGCTTGATACCGGTCTGGTGGCCGAGAAACAGCAAGTCTTGATGGAAAGCTTCACGATTGGAAAGCACAGATTCACCACGCCAAGTAATGTCTCCGCACTCTTTGTCACCAAGACCCGTAATAATGCGCAGCAACGTCGTTTTGCCGGTGCCGTTGCGCCCTTCAATTTGTACTAATTCACCTGGCTCTATATCGAAAGAGAGCGATTCAAACAACACTCTTTCATCTCGGATCGCCGTCAGTTGCGAGACTTGTAACATGTATGACCAATCAACCATTTTCGAGCCGCTAGTTTACCACAGCCTTTTCACGACAAAACTACCAACACTGACCTAGGCTCACGAAACTACGTAAGATTCTGTTAATAGTTGATTATGTTTATGCTTTCGGCGTGAAAATTGTGATTTACAGCGATGTGAATTTCACACTCTACCCCTTATGGATAGGGTGAAAGAAAAAAGGATGCCTGAATGGGCATCCTCAATATTTGCGACACTGCTAATTTGATAATGTCACTTTCGTACCGGGCGTTTGCGCGCCTCTTGACGTCTTGGTGTGCTCTGGAGTGGAGGAATCTTCTCCTCTCCCGCTAATTTCTTCTGTAATGACATCATCAGCTCCGCTTCCGCCTTGGGAAGCTCACACTGCTCAATCAACTCATCCAAATCAGCCCCGAGTTGGACCATTTTGGTCGCTCTTGAATAGAGACGCCCATCACTGTCCTCTTGCTCAAGTTCTGTCACGCGTTCATTGAGGTGCTGAATGATGTCCTGCTGCTCGCTGATCCTTTGTCCAAGCCCAACGACAACCGAGCGCACTTCTAAAAGCTGCTTATTGGCCTTTTGCAGCTCTTTATCAAAATGCCGTTGCTGCTGGCGAAAATGATCGGCCGTTCTCACTTGACCTCGCTTGAGGCGAAACAGCGCAAGCAAAAGAAACAAAAAGACGAACGCTACCGCCCCTGCTAACACAGGTGCGGGAGCTACAGCGAAGATATCCATTATAGGTGAGCCATCTCATCCCATTCTTCGTCAGTCAACAGCTTGTTCAAGTCCACAAGGATAAGCAGCTTACCATCACGGTTGCTCACACCCTGAATGAACTTGGCGCTTTCGTCAGTGCCGACACTTGGAGTTGTATCGATTTCAGAAGAACGGAGGTAAACCACTTCAGCCACACTATCAACCAGAATACCGATCACTTGGTGCTCAGACTCAATCACAATGATACGAGTGTTGTCAGTGATCTCACCTTCCATGAGACCAAAACGTGAACGCGTATCGATGACAGTGACGACGTTACCACGAAGGTTGATAATACCCAGTACATAATCTGGCGCACCCGGTACTGGTGCGATTTCGGTGTAACGCAGCACTTCACGCACTTGCATTACGTTAATACCGTAAGTTTCTTCTTCTAGTTGGAACGTCACCCACTGAAGTACTTCGTCATTGGACTGGTCTTTTCTTACTTCGACTTCATTCGTTTGAGACATACCTATTCCTCTCTGCCCAAATTGGCCTTAAATGAACTTATTTATCTAGTGCTTTAACATCAAGTCCTGCATTAAGCATAGCTATCAATGCCTCAACGTGAACCAAAGCACACATTTTTTCTTTTACCATACCCGCAAGCCACGGACGCTTCCCGGCAGTCACACGCCAGCGGACCTTTTCAGGGCTGAGCGACTCAGTACCCAGCAATTGCGTGCTTGCTAGTCCCCAAAGGCTCTCACCAAGCATGACAATGTATTGATATTCGTCTTTATGGCTATCATCTTTCAGCTTTTCGGCCATCACCCATTTCGCGGTATCCACCACATCAAGCTGAGAATCCCGATTGGTTTGTAGACCCAAATACCAACTTGGTCGACCAATTAAATGATTCAGATCGCCAATACGGTGAATGCCGCCAAGCTCATCGAGTGGCACCGCAAAGGTCACGCCATTCACCTCAAAGTAGAGTACCTGAAACGATACGTGACGCTCGGTACTTTGCCAGCTGTCTAGCGCATTGCCACTGGATGTCTCGAGTTCGCTCTGCACCTCGACCGTGGATTCAATATGCGGGTCCACTTCAGCAATAGGTACTTCAGCAATCGGCATCTCTGCGGCAGAAAACTCAGCGATGGGCGCCTCATCGACCACCTCAGTCAGCGACGGTTCGAACGTCGCAACGTCCTCTTCGACGAACGCCTCCGCCTCTTGTGTTGGGGCTAGGGGTTCATCGATCACCCAATCTTGAATCTCTTCGACTTCTGGCTTCACAATGTCAGGTTCAACCTGAGCAATCGCCGCCGTATTCTGCTCCATGACCTCTTCTAATTGTAAGTCAGCAACAGGATTCGTCGACTCGAGCTGTTTGAGCAGCCTTTCTACGTCTTCAAGATTGGGCACTTCCAAATCGACCGTCGACTGTAAGATGTAGCTGTTTTCAGCCACGGGCTGCACTTGTGGCTCTGGCTCCCATGACATTTCAACCGAATGCATTGGCTCGACTGTGTCCGACGATTCATCTTGTGGCGCGGCGACCTGAGTCTCTTCTAGCTCCACCTCTTCGTCGAGCAAAGCGGCAAAATAATCATCCAGTGCCTGTTCACCTGACAGCAACGCGTTGTTACTCATTGAGCGCTAACCTCTCTAAATGAATCAACAGCTGCTTGTAGGCAAACACACCGCGACTGCCTGCCGCAAAGTGTGAGACAGGTAAATGCTTTAAGCTCGCATCACGAAATTTGGTATCAATCGGAATGGCCGAAGACCACACCTGATTCGGGTAATCTTTCTTAAGCTGCTGCAGGGTTTGCAGCGACGCGCGAGTCCGCTTGTCGTACATGGTGGGGACTATCGTCACTTTGAATGCACGATTACGAGACTTCTGCATGATCGCCAACGTGCGAACCATGCGCTCTAAGCCTTTCATGGCCAAAAACTCGGTCTGAACCGGAATCAAAATTCGATCGCTCGCCGCCAAAGCATTGACCATCATCACCCCTAAGATAGGTGGGCAATCAATCAACACATAATCGTATTGATCTCGAATCGCGAGCAAGGCGCGCTTTAGAATCAACCCCATACCGCTGCGATTACCCATCACGCGATCTAGCGTCGCTAAAGACATGTGCGCCGGAATCAGATCAATGCCTTCAATGTCCGAGTTCATGATCAAAGGGTTGACGGTGCTTGGGGTATAATCCTTGAGCTGAAAAAGATCAAACAAACTGGCAGGTACGCTGTCGGAATCATAACCAAGATAGGTCGTCAAAGAGGCATGCGGATCGGTATCGACCAATAACACCCGTTTACCTTGCTGGCTTAATAAGCCCGCCAGCGTAATGGTGGTGGTGGTTTTGCCTACGCCGCCTTTTTGGTTTGCAATACTCCAAACTATCATGTCGCCACCTCTACGCGAGTCCAAGCTCAACCAACATTCGCTCTGAAATGCGGTCTAGAGGTAGATCTTCACTGGAGAGTCCGGCTTTAGCCACAGCTTGAGGCATGCCATACACCACACAGCTCTCTTCATCCTGCGCCCAAATCGTTGCGCCGGCATTTTTCAGCATTCGTGCGCCTTCACGACCATCCGCCCCCATACCCGTCAGTACCATCGACAACACTTGGTCACCATACACTTTGGCTGCACTGCCAAAGGTGACGTCGACACAAGGTTTGTAGTTCATCCGCTCACCGCCATCAATCACACGCAATTTAGCGCTGCCTGGGCGGCCATCAATCATCATCTGCATGCCACCTGGAGCGAGATACGCCACACCTGGTCTTAGCATATCGCCATCTTCTGCTTCTTTTACGGTGATTTTACACAGCGAGTTTAAGCGACTAGCAAACGCCGCGGTAAACGTCGCAGGCATATGCTGAATAAGCACAATAGGATGCGGATAGTTTGCAGGCAATTTGGTGAGAATTTTTTGCAAGGCGACCGGGCCACCGGTGGAGGTTCCGATAGCCGTTAACTGATATTTTTTACCACTGGCTTTAAAGCGCGTCGCATTCACCGCCGGACGCGACGGTGTGGCGGCGCTTGGTGCCGTTCTTGCTGTTGAGGTCGTTCGAAGCGCAGATGAGGTCGGCGTACTTCTTGGCGCGGGCGTCGCCGGTTTTGCCACCGGACGGCGCATAAAGGTTCGACGCGAAGCGATTTGCAACACTCTTTGTTGCAGTAACGTCACCGCTTCATCTCGATTGCGCGCGATGTCTTCAAACTTTTTCGGCAAAAAGTCCAACGCTCCGGCTTCCAGCGCATCGAGGGTCGCTTTCGCACCATCGTGTGTCAATGATGAAAACATCAAAATCGGAACAGGACTTTGCGCCATAATTTCGCGGACGGCAGTGATGCCGTCCATAATAGGCATTTCGATGTCCATAGTGATGACGTCAGGCTTAAGCGACAGTGCTTTTTGCACCGCCTCTTTGCCGTTGGTTGCGACATCCATCACTTCAAGCTTAGGCTCAGAGTTAATGATCTCGCTAACACGACGGCGAAAGAAGCTCGAATCGTCAACAACTAATACTTTGATTGCCATATAAATCCTTCTATTTACGCACCGTTAGATGCGTGATGCCGCTGCGTACTGTTTCAGCAGATCAGGCACATCAAGAATCAAAGCAATGTGACCATCACTGGTAATCGTTGCCCCCGCCATACCCGGCGTCCCTTGCAACAACTTATCAAGCGGCTTGATGACGACTTCTTCTTGTCCAATCAAGGTATCCACAACAAAGCCAACACGCTGGCTTCCTAGTTGAACGATAACCACATGACCATGCCCTTTACGTAGCTCGACTTTCCCCGCACTCGGCGCTAGCCAGTTTTGCAGATAGAATAGCGGAATGGATTTGTCTCGAACGATGATGGTCAATTGGCCGTCGACGACGTTAGTGCGGCTCAAATCCAAATGGAAGATCTCGTTGACACTTGCCAAAGGCAACGCAAATGGATGCCCGGCCACCCCAACCATCAAGGTTGGCAAAATCGCCAGTGTCAGAGGTACTTTGATCGTAATCTTGGTGCCTTTACCGAGCTCTGAGTCAATATCGATCGAGCCGTTTAAGGTATTGATGGCCGTTTTCACCACGTCCATACCCACACCGCGACCAGAGATGTCAGAAATCTTCTCTTTACTTGAGAAACCTGGCATGAAGATCAGGTTGAAACACTCTTTGTCTGTGAGGCGAGACGCTGCGTCTTCATCCATCATGCCACGTTTAACGGCAATCGCACGGAGCTTATCTGGGTCCATACCGCCACCGTCATCGACAATAGCCAGTTCAATATGATCACCTTCTTGCGAGGCAGACAGAATCACTTTACCCGTGCGCGGCTTGCCAGCGGCAACGCGATCGTCGGGCATTTCTACACCGTGATCCACCGAGTTTCGAACCAAGTGGATCAATGGATCGGCAAGCGCCTCAACTAGGTTTTTATCTAAGTCTGTCTCTTCACCGCGCATTTCCAGCGTGATGTCTTTGTTCAGGCTACGCGCCAAGTCTCGAACTACTCGCGGGAAACGTCCAAACACTTTCTTAATCGGCTGCATGCGCGTTTTCATGACCGCGCCTTGCAAGTCCGCAGTGACAACGTCTAGGTTTGCGACCGCTTTAGACATCTCTTCATCGTTGCTATTAAGCCCCAAACTGAGTAAGCGGTTTCGCACCAACACTAGCTCGCCCACCATGTTCATGATGACATCGAGGGTTGAAGTATCCACACGGACCGTGGCTTCCGCTTGAGGTTTCTTGGCCGGAGCAGACGCCTCTTTCTTCGCTGGAGGTGGCGCTGCCTCTGCCTTCTCGGCAGGGGCTGGTTTTGCAGCAGGCTGCGCTTTCGGAGCCGCCGCTGGAGCCGGTTGACTTGGTGCAGAAGATGGCGTCGCAGCAGGTTTAGGTGGCACTGGCTTCGTGGCCGCTTCGAGTTCTTCCACTGATGGACCTTTACCTGCACCATGCAGGTTGTCCAACAGCTTCTCGAACTCTTCATCAGTCATTAAATCGCCATCACCAGCCGCAGGGCTCGGTGGTGGAGGTGGCGGCGGAGCAGACGCCGCTGCCGCTTCATTTTCACCTGGTCCTTTGCCGACCCCGTGAAGTTCATCAAGCAGCTTTTCAAATTCATCATCGGTGATATCACCGCTCATGTCTGCACTTGGCGCTGGAGCAGCTGATGACTGCGCTTCGGCTTCTTTACCGGGTGCACTACCCTTGCCGTGAAGCTCATCAAGTAGCTTTTCAAATTCGTCTTGGGTGATTTCGTCGATAGAACCGCCAGAACCTGACGGGGCTGCATCTGCAGTTGGCGCTTCCCCGATAGGTTCTTCGACTACAGGTTCTTCGACCACAACCGGCTCTTCGACGACAGGCTCAGGCTCAACGGGCGCTTCGGCTTGGGGCACCTCATCTTCTGAAGCCGGTTTGCTTAGACGATGAAGTTCCTCAAGAAGCGCAGGGTCAGCAGGCGTTAACGGGTCTCTGTCTTGGACAGCCTGAAACTGTTCATTGACGGTGTCGAGTGCTTGCAGCATGGTATCCATCAAGCCAGAATCGACCTGACGCTGGCCATTACGCAGCGTATCAAACACATTCTCTGCGCCGTGACATGTGTCAACAAGCTCAGTCAAAGAGAGAAACCCTGCGCCCCCTTTCACCGTGTGGAAACCACGGAAAATGGCGTTGAGCAAATCTCTGTCATCTGGGTTGTTTTCCAATTCTACCAACTGCTCAGACAGTAGTTCTAGAATCTCACCCGCTTCTACCAAAAAGTCCTGAAGAATATCTTCGTCTAAATCAAAGCTCATATGTTACCTCTAAAACCCAAGACTAGAGAGCAAGTCGTCCACTTCGTCTTGTGATGAAACGGCATCATCCCTTTCATGAGGGTTAAGGATTGGCCCTTCCGGATCCGTAGATGCTTTATTCTTGTTATCTGTGCTGCCTTCCAACTGGCTTGCGCCAAACGCAGTGAGAATCTCAACTAATCGTGCTTCAACTTCACTAACCAAAGTAATCACGCGTCTAATAATTTGTCCGGTCAAATCTTGGAAATCTTGAGCCATCAGTATTTCCGTCAACTGACCGCGTAACTCTGAACTGTCGCCTTCGACTTGACCGAGCAGGTCATCAATGCGGTGGCACAAGGCTTTGAACTCTGCAAGGTCAATGCGCCCGTGCATCAATTCGTTCCACTGAGGACGTACCTTCAGTAGCCCTTCGTGCAGATTGTCTGCAATCGGCATACAACGGTCGACGGCATCCATGGTTTTGTTCGCGGCGACTTCTGTCTTGTCAATGACGTATTGGAGGCGATCCCTTGCATCAGGAATTTCGTCATTCGCGATTTCGTTAACTCGTTCGCTGAGCGTAAACTGCTTGATAGACTCGTGCAGATCACGGGTTAACTCGCCAATCTCTTGAAGCATCGGATTGGCATTTGATTCATGAATGTCTTTAACAAGAAGGTCTGCTTCCTGCTGTTGACCGTTTTCTAATAGTTCGACAAGTTGTTTTGCCTGTTCTAATGAAATCATTCTGAATTTGGCCTATTGCGCCACGTCGTCAATTCCTTGACTTATAAACGCTCAAAAATTTTGTCTAGTTTTTCTTTTAGTGTTGCCGCGGTAAATGGCTTAACGATGTAGCCGTTCACACCCGCTTGTGCCGCCTCAATGATCTGTTCACGCTTTGCTTCCGCAGTAATCATCAAAACAGGAAGGTGCTTAAGCTCAGCATCGGCGCGAATGTGTTTGAGTAGGTCAATACCTTGCATGCCTGGCATGTTCCAGTCGGTCACGACAAAGTCGAAATCACCTTTTTTCAGCATAGGTAACGCAGTCAAACCATCGTCGGCTTCTTGAGTGTTATTAAAACCCAAGTCACGAAGTAAGTTCTTAACGATTCGGCGCATTGTTGAAAAGTCATCAACAATTAGGATTTTCATGTTTTTATTCAAAATTGCCTCCACTGAGTTTGATATCAGTGATGTTAGTCATTATTTGTCCAAGCACTCAACTTTGTGCGTAGACGTTGCATTGATTGGCTTAGTATCTGGCTAACGCGTGACTCGCTAACCCCAATTACCTCACCGATTTCTTTCAAGTTTAACTCTTCATCGTAATAAAGCGAAAGTACTAGTGCCTCTCGTTCTGGTAGAGATTTGATCGAGTCGACAAGTGCGGTGCGAAAATACTCATCTGCCACCCCTTTAAAAGGGACATTGTCTTCCTCTTGGTCCTCAGGCGAAATCGAATCTTCCGAGACGCCTAAGTCCTCTATCCCAACCAAACGTGAACAGTTAATGTCCGTTAGTATGGTGTGGTACTGATCCAGGCTGATGCCCATAAACTGCGCCACTTCCGCATCGGTTGGGTCTCGATTCAGTTGCCCTTCCAACGAGGCGATAGCTTGACTGATTTCTCGATTGTTCTTATGCACAGAGCGAGGAACCCAGTCTCCACGTCGGATGTCATCCAACATCGCGCCTCGAATCCGTATGCCCGCATACGTTTCAAAACTGGCGCCTTTACTACCATCGTAGTTTTTTTGTGCCTCTAGCAGACCAATCATGCCCGCCTGAATAAGATCTTCTACCTGCACACTCGGAGGCAAACGTCCAAGCAAATGGTGAGCAATACGCTTCACCAGCACCGAGTATTTTTCTAAAAACGCTCGCTGGCTATCGTGATTGGCATATTGGTCGTAGGTCAGGGCCTTATTCACCAAACGGTTCCTCTAGCATCTCATTCTTATTTACTAAGCGTTCTACAAAAAACTCAAGATGTCCACTCGGCACTTTCGGAATTGGCCAAGTTAGCGCTTTACTGGCCAATGAACCGATGGCGAGAGCAGCAGGGGAGCGCGGGAAGGCGTCCACAACAATCTTTTGCTTTTTAACAGCTTGTCGAACTTTATCATCTAAAGGAATACATGCTACGAGCTCAAGACTCACATTCAAGAATCGCTCTGTGACCAAGGTCAACTTTGCGAACAATTCTCGGCCTTCTCGATAGCTTCTGACCATATTTGCAACAATTTTGAATCGCTGCACTTGGTGGTCCTTGTTCAATAGTTTAATTAAAGCATACGCATCGGTAATTGACGTAGGTTCATCACACACGACGACAACCACATCTTGGGCCGCGCGCGAAAAACTCACTACCATATCAGAAATGCCTGCCGCTGTATCAATCAACAGCACATCCATTTCGTCTTCGAGACTGCCAAAAGCGCGAATCAAGCCCACATGTTGCGCGTGGGAGAGTTCGGTCATCGACTGTGTCCCTGATGTTGCAGGAATGATGCGAATACCGTGTGGTCCTTCAACGATGGCGTCTTGCAGGTCACACTCTCCGGCCAATACATGGCCTAAATTGCGTTTAGGTCGAATGCCGAGCATCACGTCCACGTTGGCCAGACCTAAGTCAGCATCGAGCACCATGACTTTTTTACCTTGGCGCGCCATACAAATTGCCATGCCTAAGGTTACGTTTGACTTACCAACTCCGCCTTTGCCTCCGGTTACCGAAATAACTTTAGTCAACGAGGGTTGGGTTAAGCGGCGTAGCCCGCTAGCTTGGTCTTGAATCATATTCTTCGTCATAATCGTCCGCCGCCTAGAACCTGTCTGCGTCACTATTCCAATAGTGAGGTTCGTTATCTGTCGACTTCTCTAGCAACTCATTTGCTTTCGCTACCATGTATTTTGGCTGAGCAATCACAATGTCTTCTGGTACACGTTGTCCGTTCGCGATATACGCGACGGGCAATGCGTTTTGCACTACAACACTGACAAACTCTCCCAAACTCAGTGACTCATCGAGCTTGGTCAAAATACATCCAGAAAGTGGAATACGTTTAAAGTGATCAATGGTCTCTTGTAATACTTTGCGCTGCGCCGTGGCAGGCAGTACCAAGTAGCTATGAATCACTTCACCAATTTCGTGCATTAGGGTGTCAAGCTGCTCTGACAATCGGACATCGCGCTGTCCCATGCCGGCAGTATCGACCAAAATTAGGCGACGATTTCTCAACTGATAAATAACATCGGCTAATTCATTGGAATCTTTAGCAACTTTTACTGGGCACCCCATAATTCGACCATAAATAGCCAACTGTTCATGAGCACCAATTCGATAAGTATCTGTGGTCACAAGCGCCACGTTGTCCGCGCCAAACTCCATGGCAGCGCGTGCGGCTAATTTGGCCACTGTCGTGGTTTTCCCCACACCGGTTGGGCCAAGTAATGCGACCACGCCACCGCGTTTAAGGATGTCTTGTTTGGAGATAGGGATCTGGTCTGAGACTAAACCCAGCAATGCTTTCCATGCTTTGGTAGGCGGCGTGTCTTCAGGTATGTAACACGCTAATTGATCGGCCAAATCCGAAGAGACGCCCATCCGCTCAAGGCGCTTAATTAACATGGCTCTAAGGGGCTCTCTTCGCTCCACTTCTTGCCACATTAACCCCGATACTTGATGCTCAAGCAGACGACGAATCGAGGACATTTCCTCTTTCATCTCTTCAAAATCTTCGTTGGGCATCGCTGACTCTTGCGCGCGACCACGCTCATAACGAGAAGGATCCAAGCGCGCAGCCGGTTTTTCAATACGGCGGTCTTCTGCAATCAGCTTGGCCAAAGGCGAATCTTCACGTACGCGAACATCGTTATCCTGACCTGATTTATAAGAGGTATTTTGACGCTTCAACAACGCCGCCAGCGAGTCTTCTTCTTCCTCATCACGAGGCGGAGTCCCGCCACGATATTGGGCCAGCATATTGGCAAAACGTTTGGTCATCGAACGTCCAGAATCACCTTGTGATTGTAGGCTCACCTTATCATCATCAAGGCGACGCTGATTCGATGAGGCTAAGCTCGCACTGGCTTGGCTATGCTGGTTAGCGGACTGAGAGGCGGGGACATGTCGTGGGTTGGAGTTGTAGCTGTGACTTGGCGCCGCTCGCTTCGCTGCGGAATCTCCGTCAACAGCCGCCACGATTTCTACGCCACCAGCGACTTTTTTGTTCGACATGATTACTGCGTCATCGCCTAACTCTGCTTTCACTTGAAGCAGAGCGCCACGCATGTCTTTTGCAAAAAATCGTTTAATTTTCAAATTAGATACCGTGTTTTACCGACTCTGTTCTAGTTACCGACAGCTTGAACAATGCGGATTTGTTTTTCGTCAGGTATTTCTTGGTATGACAGTACACGCAGTGATGGAATCGTATTCTTCACGAACTTGGCTAAGGTTGAACGCAACACCCCTGATGTCAGGAGCACAGCAGGCTCACCTTTGAGCTCTTGTTCTTGTGTGGCATGGCTCAGTGATGATTGCAATCGCTCTGCCAAACCAGGTTCTATCCCTGCGGACTCTCCTCCCGAAGCTTGCATTGTCTGATGCAATATTTGTTCCAGTTCAGGAATCAAGGTAATAACCGGCAACTCTGGCTCTATACCGTTGATTTCCTGAACGATTAAGCGCTTCAATGAGATTCGTGCAGCGGCCGTTAGGATGTCGGGTTCTTGACTCTTTGATGAGTATTCCGACAAGGTCTGAACGATGGTACGAATGTCTCGAATGGGCACGGCTTCGTTGAGTAAGTTTTGCAGAACTTTCACCACGACGCCAAGTTGCAGCTGATCGGGTACAAAGTTTTCCACCAACTTCGGCGCGCTGCGACCCAACATTTCAAGGAGGTTTTGTACTTCTTCATGACCGAGCAATTGAGAGGCGTTGTTGGTCAACAGCTGGCTTAAGTGCGTCGCCAACACCGTGGACGAGTCAACGACGGTGTAGCCTAACGCCTGAGCATGCTCGCGCTGCTCTTCGCGAATCCACACCGCTTCAAGCCCAAACGCGGGGTCAATGGTCGGTTCACCCTCAATCATCCCGTACACTTGGCCTGGGTTGATTGCCAGCTCCATATCTGGGCGAATCTCCGCCTCGCCTACCGCAACGCCCATTAAAGTGATGCGGTAGCTATTTGGCGTCAATTCAAGGTTATCACGAATGTGCACAGCTGGAATGAGGAAGCCAAAATCTTGAGAGAGCTTTTTACGCACCCCTTTCACTCGCTCAAGCAGTTCACCCCCTTGGTCTTTATCCACCAATGGGATCAGGCGGTATCCCACCTCAAGACCAATGGTATCGACCGGCTGAACATCATCCCAAGAGAGCTCTTTCGGCGTGGGAGCTTCTGTCTCTTGCGTGGCGGGCAGGTTCTTGCTCTCGGCCTGTTTTTTCTGCTTGCGTTGAATGAGGTACGCACCGCCGCCCGCCAACAGAGCGAGGAGCAAAAACGCAAAATGAGGCATACCCGGAACGATGCCCATGACAAACAAAATCGCGGCGGTGATCATCAGCGCCTTGGGGTTGTCAAACATCTGAAAGACAACCTGCTGCCCCATGTCCTCGTCTGTATTTTGACGCGTCACCATGATCGCGGCGCCAATCGACAACAACAATGATGGGATCTGGGCGACCAAACCATCACCAATAGTCAGCAAGGTATAGATTTGAATCGCTTCACCAAAGCCGAGGCCGTATTGCGCCATACCGATCGATAAGCCGCCGATAATGTTGATAAACAAAATCAAGATACCGGCGATGGCGTCACCTTTAACAAATTTTGACGCACCGTCCATCGAACCGTAGAAATCGGCTTCTTTGGTCACTTCTTGACGTCGAGTACGCGCTTGATCTTGGTCGATCAGTCCCGCGTTCAAGTCTGCGTCAATCGCCATTTGCTTACCAGGTAAAGCGTCCAAGGTAAAGCGAGCACTCACCTCAGAGATACGCCCTGCACCTTTGGTCACGACCATAAAGTTGATGATCATCAAGATGAGAAAGACCACCAAACCGACAGCGTAGTTACCACCAATCACCACGTTACCGAAGGCTTCAATCACAGAACCTGCCGCTTCAGGTCCTTCATGACCGTACAGCAGTACCACACGCGTTGAAGCAACGTTGAGCGCCAAACGCAGCAAGGTCGCAATCAGCAGTACCGTGGGGAAAGCCGCAAAATCAAGCGGGCGGCGTGTGTAAACCGTGACGAGCAGCACCACCATCGCCAAAGCGATGTTGAAGGTAAAAGACAAATCGAGCAAAAAAGGCGGGATCGGCAATACGATCATCGCCAATGTCGACAGCACCATGACAGGCGCGCCTATCGCGGGTAAGGCTCGCTGAGGTATCGGTGGCAGCTTATCTGCAAACGGCAAAGAAAACTTCATAGGTAAGTAATGAGAATCTATGGAAAAAGAGTCAACGTCAGCTGTTTATGCAATTTTTAGTCCAGTGATGTTGTCAAAAAACTGGCTAGAGACAAGAACTAGGCGACCCATCTTTCGAAGTGACACCTGTAGCACGACTGACGTTCACGCCTGGATATTGCTGACGGCGTTAGGGTCTGAGGTTAAACAGCAACTCGCCTTGTTTAGTCTGAGGTTGGTAATCGACACAAGCCAACCCTGAGGTAGGGAACAGTGGCGGCGCCATATCCACCACAAACTCCGCGGTCAAATATCCGACCAGAGGTAAGTGAGAGACGAGCAACACAGACTCTAGCTGCTCAACATCAATCAAGGCGTCAATATACTGCGCGACTTGCTCAGAGTCCCCATAGGGCGTGATGTCATCCAGTGTCTCTACTTTATTAGCGTCAAAGCAGTGAGCGATCTCCTGCCATGTCTGCTGAGCACGGATATAAGGGCTAACAAGAACCTTATCAAAAGAGCGATAGCCCTGCTCGACACACGCTTTTGCGACCGCTAGAGACGCTTGTCGACCATTCGCGGTTAACTCACGCTGGGCATCACTGTCGGCAAAATGCTCTGCTTCCCCATGGCGCATAATAAAAATTTTCATGGCTAAATCCTACACTACCCTGCCAGCGCCCATTCGACGTGGCGAATTTATTATCGTGCCAGTCCTGCTGGCCATTTTTACTCTCAAGTATATCAAGAGCGTGGCTAAAGACACCGATTTTATTAATGAATTGTTGACGAAACGATCGCAATCTCGGGCAGGTTCCGACGAGCGTTTTATAAAATCAATGACTTTTCTTGACGATATGGTTTGCAGACAGGCACATCGCGTTCATAATTGTTAAAAAGAACGACGACTATTTGCATTACCCTAATCGCCATTCACATCACTCGCCCACTTTTTGGAGAACATCGTGCACATTAGCCCAAATGATACCAATCAATACCATTATCTCGAGTTGGACAATGGCTTGAGGGTATTGTTGATTCACGATAAAAACGCACAGAAATCCGCTGCGGCATTGGCGGTGAATGTCGGTCACTTCGACGACCCTGAAGATCGTCAAGGGTTAGCCCATTACCTTGAGCACATGCTATTTCTCGGCACAGAGAAATACCCTAAAGTGGGGGAGTTCCAAAGTTTTATTAGTCAACACGGCGGGTCAAATAACGCTTGGACGGGCACTGAACATACCTGCTTCTTTTTCGATGTCTCTCCCACGGCATTTGAATCTGGCCTAGATCGTTTTAGTCAGTTCTTCACCGCACCACTGTTTAACTCCGAAGCACTCGATAAAGAACGCCAAGCGGTCGACTCTGAATACAAACTGAAACTCAATGATGACTCGCGCCGACTGTACCAAGTCCACAAAGAGTTGGTGAATCCTGCTCACCCGTTTAGCAAGTTTTCAGTGGGTAATATCGACACCTTAGGCGACCGAGAAGGCCAATCGATCCGCGACGAAATCGTAGCCTTTCACCGCGATCACTACTCAGCGGATATCATGACACTCACAGTGGTCGGCCCGCAGTCGTTGTCTCAACTTGAGGAATGGGTGCGAGAGAAATTCACTACAGTGCGCAATCAGCGCTTGGCGGGCAAGCAGATAGAGGCGCCCTACACTCATCCGGGTTCCACCGCTATCCGTGTTAATGTCGAACCGGTTAAAGATCTGCGAAAAATCATCCTCACCTTCCCCATGCCAAGCATGGATAATCATTATCAAACCAAGCCTCTCTCTTATTTCGCTCATTTGCTTGGCTATGAAGGCGAAGGCAGCTTGATGTTGGCACTCAAAGACGCTGGATGGATCACTTCGTTGTCCGCAGGGGGCGGCACCAGTGGCAGCAACTACCGCGAATTTACCGTCAGCTGCGCACTGACTCCTGAAGGGCTTGAGCACATTGATGAACTGGTTCAGGCGGTGTTTAGCTACCTGACTTTAATCAAAGCGCACGGTTTTGACGAATGGCGCTACATGGAAAAACGCGCCGTGTTGGAGTCAGCGTTTCGTTTTCAAGAGCCTACTCGTCCACTCGATTTAGTCAGCCATTTGGTCGTCAACATGCAGCATTACCAAGCGCAAGACATCGTCTACGGCGACTTTATGATGGCGGGCTACGATGAGGCTTTACTGCGCGAATTGATGGGCTATTTCACGCCGCAGAACCTGCGCATCACCGTGATTGCCAAAAACTTGCCGTGTGACCAGCAAGCCAAATGGTACTTCACGCCCTACTCGGTTAAGCCACTCAGTGATGAACAGATGGCGTTCTATCACGCGCCATCAACGCTGACGTTTGCTCTGCCAGAGAAAAACCCGTTTATCGCCTACGATCTCGATCCTCAGCCTATTGCTGAGCATCAGCTTGTCCCTGAAATCCTTGAGAATTTGCCTGGATTTACTCTCTGGCACATGCAAGACAGCGAGTTTCGCGTGCCAAAAGGCGTTGTCTATGTGGCGATTGATAGCCCACATGCGGTCGCCAATCCGCGCAATATTGTCATGACGCGTCTGTGTGTGGAGATGTTTTTAGACTCGCTGGCCAAAGAGACCTACCAAGCTGAAATCGCTGGCCTTGGCTACAACATGTACGCACATCAAGGGGGCGTGACGCTCACCCTCTCCGGTTTTAGCCAGAAACAACCTGAGTTGATGGCGATGATCCTGAAACGATTTGCAGCGCGAGAGTTCAGTGCTCAACGTTTTGAGACCATCAAAGCGCAGTTGAAACGAAATTGGCAAAACTCGGCGCAAGATCGCCCTATATCGCAGTTGTTCAATGCACTAACAGGCATACTCCAACCCAATAACCCACCGTATGCGACGTTACTTGACGCGTTAGATACCATTAACGTCGACGAGCTAGCACGTTTTGTCGATGCTATTTTAGCCGAGTTGCACGTTGAGATGTTCGTCTATGGTGACTGGACCAAACGCGATGCGCTCGCCCTCGGTGAGACATTGAAACACGCGTTGCGCGTCAAAAATCAGCAGTATGAAGAAGCACTGCGTCCATTGGTCATGCTTGGCGAAAACGGCACCTTCCAACGAGAAGTGCACTGCAACCAAGAAGACTCAGCGGTGGTGCTTTATTACCAATGCGAGGATTCCTCGCCAAGAAACATCGCCCTCTACTTGTTAGCAAACCATTTGATGTCGGCGACATTTTTCCATGAAATTCGCACCAAACAGCAACTGGGGTATATGGTGGGCACCGGCAATCTGCCCCTCAACAAACACCCCGGTATTGTGTTGTACGTACAGTCGCCCAATGCCGCTCCGATTGATTTAATTGCGTCGATTGACGAGTTCCTTAATGCTTTTTACATGGTATTGCTTGAACTGAACGAGTACCAATGGCACAGCAGTAAGAAAGGGCTTTGGAACCAAATCGCCACCCCAGACACCACATTGCGCGGCCGCGCGCAGCGTCTTTGGGTCGCGATTGGTAATAAAGACAAAGAGTTTAATCAGAAAGAAGTGGTACTGCGTGAACTTAAGAGCCTGACCAGAACGGACATGATTCGCTTCGTGGTCAATAAACTCAAACCGCGCACCGCCGATCGTTTGATCATGCACACTCAAGGCAACGCACACAGTGATGCCCCGCCGCTCAATTTAGGTCTAGAGATTGGATCTATCGAACAGTTCCAACTCCGACCTAAAGATGTCGAACTAGGCTAACTCAGACGCCACAATGGCCTTTAACGAATGGGGGTGGAGCTTGATGCACACCCCTTGATATTTAAAGGCGACCGTCGGGTTGCTGAGCCGCTCGCCCTCTCCTTTCGGACTCGACAATTTCACTTTCACTCCCATCTCATCCAGCTTCCCCCAATGCGCTTTCAATAGCGGAAAACGATGCTTGATCTCTTCAAGGTAAGCCTCGGCATCTTGTGCCTGTGAGGGAACCACAAATTCAACATGTTCCCAACTTTGCTCTGGATACACTTTTCCGGGCGCCGGATAAGGGAGCTCTAAGCACTCAATCGACCAGCCCAAGCTTTCAAGAGGTTGATGAAACTCAAGCACAACGATGGGACGGCCATTAATACGCGCTGTCGAGATTTCCTTACCCTCTTCACGCCAGGCCTGATGGGCAAGTTCAGCCAACGCATTGTCATTGATGCGCATTGCGATGTGATCCGCCTGGTAAGGACTCAAATCCAAATGCAGCAACTCGCTTAAATCGCGAATTTTATGCATGAAGTTATCCAAATTAGCTTTCATTTGCGCTGGCAACAGCGCTGCGTCTGACAGGGATTGAGCCATGGTTTTGCATCCAGTACGTTGAGATTGCGGCAATAGTAACAAGTTCGCGCTGAAAAGTAGAAAATTTCCCAATTAAGTCCCTATAAGCGCCGCGATAAAGTTGTTATTATGTGCGCCAATTTATGAACTAGATCGAGATATGCATTCACCCTATCCCCACGGATATTATGCGCAGCAAGATGCCCATCTGCTCGCCGAAATTGAATGCATACCCAACCAATTCCCGAGAATTGAAGGAAGCGCGAGTGAATATCCAAGCACTTATTAATGACAAAGTTTCTCAGGCTCTAGAAGCCGCTGGCGCACCTGCAGGCAGCCCTGCAGCGGTACGTCAATCTGCAAAACCACAGTTTGGTGACTACCAAGCGAACGGCGTTATGGGCGTCGCGAAAAAACTCGGCACCAACCCACGAGAATTTGCACAAAAAGTATTGGACGTACTAGACCTCGATGGCATCGCCAGCAAAACGGAAATCGCTGGCCCAGGTTTCATTAACATCTTCCTTGATGAAACCTTCCTTGCAAAACAAGCCGATGCAGCGCTTGCCGATGCGCGCCTTGGCGTGGCGGCTGAAGCACAGCAAACCATCGTCGCAGACTACTCAGCGCCAAACGTCGCCAAAGAGATGCACGTTGGTCACTTGCGCTCAACCATCATTGGTGACGCGGTGGTGCGCACACTGGAGTTTTTGGGCCACAAAGTGATTCGCGCTAACCACATCGGTGACTGGGGCACGCAATTTGGTATGTTGATTGCCAACCTAGAGCGCGTACAGAAAGAATCTGGCGAAGTGTCGATGGAACTGTCAGATCTTGAAGCCTTCTACCGCGAATCGAAAAAGCTCTACGACGAAGATGAAGCATTTGCAGAGAAAGCCCGTAACTACGTGGTCAAACTGCAAGGTGGTGACGAATACTGCGCAGAAATGTGGAAAAAACTGGTGGATGTCACCATGATCCAGAACCAGCGCAACTATGATCGCCTCAACGTTTCTTTGACGCGTGACGACGTCATGGGCGAAAGCATGTACAACGACATGCTGCCAGGCATCGTTGCCGATCTCAAAGAAAAAGGCTTGGCGCAAGAAGACGATGGCGCGCAGGTCGTCTTCCTTGACGAGTACAAGAACAAAGACGGTGAGCCTATGGGTGTCATCATCCAAAAACGCGATGGCGGCTTCCTCTACACCACAACAGACATTGCGTGTGCCAAATACCGCTATGAAACGCTAGGCGCTGATCGCGTGTTGTACTTTATCGACTCACGTCAGCATCAGCACCTAATGCAAGCGTGGACCATCGTTCGTAAGGCAGGTTACGTACCAGAAGAGGTTACCCTTGAGCACCACGCATTCGGTATGATGCTTGGCAAAGATGGTCGCCCATTCAAAACTCGCGCGGGCGGCACTGTGCGCCTTGCTGATCTGTTGGACGAAGCGCAAGAGCGTGCCATCAAACTGATCGAATCGAAAAACCCAGATCTTGATGCGCAAGAGAAAACCAACATCGCGACGACCGTAGCGATGGCAGCGGTGAAATACGCGGATCTCTCTAAGCACCGTACCACGGATTATGTGTTTGACTGGGACAACATGCTCGCATTTGAAGGCAATACAGCGCCGTACATGCAGTATGCCTACACGCGTGTTGCGTCGATCTTCGCCAAAGCGGGAATCGAAATGGACGCGTTGTCTGGTGAGATTAAAGTGACGGAAGAGAAAGAGAAAGCGCTGATCGCTAAGCTTCTGCAATTTGAAGAAGCAGTACAGTCAGTGGCTCGCGAAGGTCAACCTCATATCATGTGTAGCTACCTGTTTGAGTTAGCGGGTCAATTCTCTAGCTTCTACGAAGCATGCCCAATTTTGAGCAGCGAAGATGAGTCCATCAAGCAAAGCCGCTTAAAACTGGCGGCATTGACCGCGAAGACCATCAAACAAGGTCTTTCTCTGTTGGGTATCGATACCCTTGAGCGCATGTAATCGCGCCTAGCCTTGAGCATTCAGGCGACGAAACGAAGGTTGGTGTGAAAGCATCAACCTTTTTGTTATCCATGGACTAAGGACCCTCACCATGAGTTTTGAACTTCATCCCCAGCTGGTTAAAGACACGACCTTACTTGGTCACTTCCCACTCTGTGTTGCACTGCTACACAAAGACAGTGCCGTGCCTTGGGTTATCTTGGTGCCCAAACGAGCGCAACTCAAAGAGCTGCACCATTTGCCGATGCAAGAACAGCAACAGTTTTTGCTGGAGTCACAAGCGGTGAGCCAAGCTCTGGAAGCCACCTTTCGACCTGATAAACTGAACCTTGGGGCGCTGGGCAACATGGTGCCGCAACTGCACATTCACCATATCGCTCGCTTTAAGGATGATGTGGCTTGGCCTGGCCCTGTTTGGGGCAATACGCCGGGTGAACATCGTAGCGACGAGGCACAAATTGAGATATCAACTCGCTTGAGCAATGTTCTGTCGCTTAGTCACTTGTTTACACGAGTTTGAACTTCTGTCGAGCACCACAGCAGCAGACGTCTACATGCTAGTGATGATAGCAATCTGGTCATTTCGGACGGACACATATCGTGTCCGAACCGTAATGTTGTGCTCATTGACATCATCTATCCTAGACAGTTTCCCTTTGCGTAACCATATCGCCAACATGGCATCAACCCCATCGAGCGACAATGAAAAACGCTTGGCAAGCTCCGCTTGGGTCACCGTACCACATTGATCAATGTAAGCTTTTAGCTCTGATACGATCATGCGGTTTGCACCTCTAGCGACGCTTGCTCTCGTCTTCCCGCCACTTTAAGAGCACGCCAAACGCCTGCACTGACAACGACAATCCCCGCAATCCACACGCTGCTACTTAGAGGATGATCGGCAAAATGCGCCACTTGGTAATACAAGGCCGCGCTGCCGTAAGCCAGCCCCATCGTCCATACGGCAATAAAGCGCGCGTATCGAGCGCCAAATTCACGCACATACGCTCCCATCGCCGCCACACACGGTGTGTAGAGCAATATGAATACCAGATAGGCGAACGCTGCGTGAGAAGAAGCAAAATGCTGCTTTAAGTTCCCGAAAATCGATGCGTCCACCGCTTGCTCTTCTGCCACCGCTTCGGTGTCGGATAAATCTCCCACGGAAATGCCCAACGGGTCGCTAAAGCTCAGGCCAATCAAGTTATCGCCGATCGAGGCAAACGCCTCTTCCATACTGGCTAATAAATCATACTCACTCTCTTCACCTTGCGCGGGCGCGTAGAGGTTATTCAAGGTGCCGACCACCGCTTCTTTAGCAAAAATGCCGGTGATGATGCCGACGGTTGCCGGCCAATTGTCCGCTTCAATACCGATAGGCTCAAATACCGGTGTGACCCACATCGCCGCTTGAGACAGTACCGAGTACTCGCTGTCCTCATTCCCAAAACTGCCATCAGTACCGAGCGAGTTCATAAAACTCAAGATCGCGACAACCATGACAATGGTTTTCCCCGCGCCAAGCACAAAGCGTTTGAGCTTTTGCCAAGTTTTGATCAACACATTTGGTATCGTCGGTAGCTCATAGTCCGGTATTTCCATCACTAAACTCTCACTCGAACCTGGGTAGAGTGTGTGCTTAAGTACCCAACCCGTCAACACTGCGGCGACAATGCCAAGTAAGTAGAGGGCGAAGACAACGTTCTGCCCACTTTGCGGGAAGAAAGCGGCAGCAAACAGCGCGTAAACCGGTAGACGAGCCCCGCAGGACATAAACGGCGCCATTGAGGCAGCCAGCTTACGCTCTCGTTCCTGATCGAGCGTGCGCGTGGCCATAATGGAGGGTACGTTGCAGCCAAACCCAAGCACCAAAGGCACAAATGCTTTACCCGGTAAACCGAGTTTTTGCATCACCTTATCCAGCACAAACGCAGCGCGAGACATGTAGCCTGAACTTTCCAAAATGGCGAGAAACAGATACAAACACGCGATCACAGGAATAAAAGTGGCGACGGTTTGTATACCGCCACCAATGCCATCGGCAAGTAAAGTCACCAACCACACGGGCAGATGATCATCGAGCAAATAGTGGCCGCCATCGACTAACAAAGCGCCGACACCAATATCAAAGAAGTCGATAAATGCGCTGCCGATGTTGATGGAGAACATAAACATCAAATACATCACAACAAAGAAAAACGGCACGCCAACCCACTTGTTGAGAATGACGTTATCAACATTTTGTGTGAATGAATGGCTTAACACTCCCTGGGCTCGACGCACCTGTTGGCACAATTGGTGAAGATAGGTGTATTTGGTATCTGCCACCAGCAGATCAATATCCATCGTCAATTGACTCTGAGCCAGATGTACCTTTTCTCTTGACGCTTGAGTGAGTCCGTTGAGCACCAAGCGGTCACTTTCCAGCGCTCGGATCGCCAACGCACGCGGATTCACTTCAGCCTGACTCGATAAGGTCGATGTGAGCGAATCAATCGCCGCTTCAAACGCATCACCGTAATTCAAGCAAAATGCTTTCGGCGCAATGCCTTGCACTAAACGTTTATGGATATGCGTCTTAAACTGTTCAACGTCACTCTTTCGGTTGGCAGAGAGCGCCCAGACGGGGCAACCTAAAGCGCGTTCTAGCGCGTTGACGTCAATGGTTTGTCTGACTCGTTTTAGGGCGTCCATCTTATTGAGCACCACGATCATCGGTCGGCCGAGCTCGCGTAGCTGCAAAGTCATATAGAGGCTGCGTTCAAGACAGGTCGCGTCAACGACATTGATGATAAGATCCGCAGGATGAGTAAGCACTGCCCGGGAGGCAATAGACTCGTCTATGCTGTTGCCATCGTTCCCGCTATCAAGCGCGTAGATACCCGGCAGATCGGTTAAAGAGAAATCATCGCCGGCATGGTGAAAGCGGCCGGTCTTTTTCTCTACCGTCACGCCAGCCCAGTTACCCACTTGCTGACGCGCGCCCGTTAAGCCGTTAAACAAGGTCGTTTTGCCACTGTTTGGATTGCCGACAGTGAGAATTTGGTAATTCATGCGCGCACCTCCACATCAATCGAGTTGGCCATAGATTGACGAACGGCCAATGAGACACCGCGTACTTCAACTTGCAGTGGGTCTCCCATTGGTGCGACACGAATCAAGGTTACCGCCGTGTTAGGCAGAAGCCCCATGACCATGAGTTTCTTGCGTACTTCTTTTGACATCTGACCAAAGCCAATGATGGTCGCGGTTTGACCCGGAGAAAGCTGAGATAATTGCATAACAGACCAATCGATAGTGTAAATGAGAAATATTACTATTAGTTATTGAGATGATATCTCTCTCTACCCGGTCAGATATTGTCTGAAATCAATCTTTGCATTTTTGTCCTCGTCACTTTTGTTAATTTTCGCCTCGTCAATACCGTCAAAATGGGACACTTGTTCAGACCGTCCCCACATTCCACATGACATAAAATCATCAAAAAACCACATAAAGTAAATAAAATTCATATATTTAAAACGATTGGCGCAATTCTTATAGTAAAATGGCGTTAATTTTATAAGTAAAATAAGTGCGGGTATTTATAGTGAACAGGTCGCTAGGGCACAGCCTGAAGTGACATTGAATTCCAGAGGTGGCGCAGCGCGCCACTCCGGCAGCAAGCGAAGGTGTCATTGACACCCGTGGTATAGTCCCCCCGGCTATACCACGTTATTTTTTTACTCTTCCCCCTGCCCTTCGACAAATTGAGTCGGCGACACTCCAAAGCGATATTTAAACCGTTGACTGAAATACGAGGGATCGTTAAAGCCACATTCAAACGCCACATCCGACACTTTTTCCCCCGCTAGCAAACGTCGACATGCATGATCGAGGCGTACTTCATTGAGATATTCGGTAAAAGTGGTGTGCTGATGGCTTTTTAAGCGGCGCTGAAGGCTGCGCTCTGAGACATAGAGCAATTGCGCCGCCTTTGATAAGCCAAAATCCGCCTCCGCATAGTGCGCTTCAACAATGGTTTTCAGTTTGGCGAACCAAGGGTCCCTCTCTTCTTGCACAGAGTGCGGCAGTTGCTTGACGGCTGAGCGCTCAGTGAAGTGATCGCTCACTGGCCACGTAAACTCCTGCATATTGCGCTCTTTTGAGCAGTGAATCGTCACACTACCACCGCTCGCCTCAACCAACTGGCTCATTTTCATCAGGTAATCTTGGCCGAGGTCCGCATGGTCGATCGACTCCCCTTGATCTAGCACCGTCAAGGCAAGGCGCTCAACATTGTGGTCAATACGCATCATCACCGTCTGGTTGCGATAGCCGCGCTTAATGACATTATCAATCAGCACGTTAAGTATTTCGTCGAGGTTGAACGCATTTAGAGAGAGATAAACCGCTTGATCTTGTGGCCACTCAATATCCAAGCTCTGCCCTGATTTACGAATCTCTTCTTGCCAACCATCGATCGCCGCATGAAAAATGAGATTAAAGTGGTAAACCGGATCCGCCTCTTTATTCGCTTCGCGGGCAAAAATCGATAACGCGAGCTCTTGACTGAGCCTATCGACCACTGGTTTAAACTCCGCACTGTTGTATGGCGGCATCGTCAACTTACGCTGTAAACTCGCCACAGAGTGGGCGTAAATAAGACGCCGAATGTGAAGTTGTTTCCTTAACTGGACATTATTCGCCAATAGCACTCGGCTTTGGTGTTCAAGCTGGTGGGTTTTCAGTTCCACTTGCGCTTTAAGCGCTCGGTTTGCTTTGGCCATTAGCCGCGATCGCCAATACACTATCCAGACGATACACGCACAGAGCAACAACACGGCCGCCCCTATCGAGCTGTGCTCTAAGTACCAAGGCTTATTAACGAGAAATTGAAAGCGGTCTTCCTGACCGGTGCGTCGGCCGTTGTGTGTCACTCTCACGCTCAATTGATGCAAGCCGGGTAGCACGTGTTCGATGGTCAGCGTCACCCCCTCCAACACTTGCCATTCAGGCTCGTTATCTAAACGATACTCAATCTGCGCGCCACTCAACTGAGGCATCACACCAAATTGGAAGGAGAGTGACTCGCCAAACTCTGTGGTTAGTCTTCTATCCGGTGAATGGCCCAAAGCGACCCGTTCCTGACCAACGTTCACTTGACTGACTACGACGCGACCAGATGGGAGCGCTTGATTTGCTAAGCGCTCAGTATCCACTGTCATCAAATGATGGCTTGAGCCCATCAGCAAGGTGTGTTCGCGGCCAGATTTAGCGCCGCAAAGCCCAGTGACAAACTCATTATTCCTCAGCCCTAAAGGCTCGCCGTAGTGCTCCTTGAGCGCCCCCGCCAATGTGTATTGCGACAGCCCTGCAGATGTCGTTAGCCAGATACCTTGCTCATTACTCATCAAGCATTTTGGCGAGATATGGCCTTCAATCAACGCTAGCGATTCGGTGATCCCTGTCGCCGTATCAACACGATAGAGCCCGTATTGACCGGCCACCCAAAGCTCATCATCTGCCACCTCAATAATGTGGCTCACGCCGCCGTATTGGCTGCTGTCATCAACAAACTTGATCACACCACGCTCGAGCAAATAGAGTCCATGATCGGTGCCGATCAGCAAACGCTCACCGGCCGATTTGAGATACGTCAGTTGCGCTGGGAGGTACTGCGTTAACATCCAATCCGAGACAAAATCACGGAACACTGCGCGCTCGGGATCATAGCGCCATAACTGCTGGTCACTGGCCCCCCAGATGTGGCCCTGACTGTCAACTTCAAGATACTTGGCAACCGGTGCATTCGATACCAGTTGTGGCTCAGCAAGGCGACTGGGTGGTAAGGTGATCACGCCATTGGGGGTCGCTAGCCACAAGGTCTCTTGATGCTCCATCACATCACTAACAGCGCCTTGATACACTAATGTCCTCTGCCCTCTATCTGTAAGGTCCAGTTGATAGAGCCCGAGTGTCGTTAAGAGCCAATACCCTTGACGCTGCGCCATTGGCTCCAACATTAGGGGTTGCTCTCGCTCCGTTCCTTCGCTGAGCAATTGCGGATTAAAGCGCTGGAAATTGGGAGAGAACAAGGAGTAATAGCGCACGCCCTTATCGGTTGCCAACCAAATACCGCCCGCTTCATCGTTGACGATGGAGTAGATACGCTCTCCATAAAGCGGGTGCCCAGCCAAACGCTGGGAGCCAAGACGGCGTTCAGCACCATCGTTATGGGAGTAAATAATCAAGCCGTGTTCAGTGCCAATCCAATACGCGTCATCTGTTTCTGCCAAGCTCAGCACGTGCGAACCCGGAATGTCGGCGACCATTTGAGTAGGACGATGGATATTAAACACCAGCGCTCCCGACAAGGTCCCAACCACAATTTCGCCTCGCTTCGCGGAGTAATGGAGCTTTTCAATGTAATGCTGCTGCGAAAGTGGCACGTGTTCGAAATGACGTCGGTCGGAGACGTAGGCGCCCGCATTGGTGGCGAGCACCCATTTGGAGACGACAAATTGCGCATCATTGATGATGATGGTTGAGGATTGGGTAAACTGATACAACTCCATCAAAGAGAGCGTATCGAGTTCACCACTGGGGATATGGTAGGTGTAAAAATAGCGTTCATCGGCCAACCAAATGTAATCTCCCGACGCGCCGATGGAATGAATATCAGTGCCAGGAGTGAGGCTCAACACCAGTTCGCGCTCCTGATTTGGCAGCGTTCGATAGATTTCATTGCGAAAGAAAGACCAAAATGCATGGTCAGCGTACGCCACTTTATCGACATCATGCGTCAGCGCCGAGCCGACGTTCGGCGCCACGTTTTGACCGTCAAAAAAGAGGATTTGGGCTCGAACATCTTGCAGCCACAAACCGCCGCCCTCAGCAAGAAACAACTGTTTGGCGGCAAAGACCTTACCCTGACTTTGACTGGGTAGAGAATAAAAGACCTCTGAAGAGGCCACTACAACGTGTGCGCTCAAGCACAGCCAGAAAGCGATGAGTTGAGTCATCAGTTTTGATAAAGGGACGACGCGCAAAATACACCTGTTGCTATCAGTGACGCGCAGCGACAAGAGTCGCTGCGCAGTTATTTTGAGTCGATAATTATCTAACAACGCTTGGTCATTACAAGGTGTTTGCGTCTCACTTATCACATTCTTTGTGGCAAATCGTTGTGACCGAAAGCAAAAAGGGAGACACGTCGTCTCCCTTATCCTTAGCTCTCTGCGCTTAGTGCGTTACGCCAAACGTCCGCTACGCTCTATATCTGAACATTTTTATATCTGAACGTCTTAGTTCGATAAACACTGCTCAAAACTGTCCGCCATCTGCTGCATAAAGTTGAAATAACCGCCAGATTCTACCACGATGTCTGCGCCGATGGGGTCAAGCACGCCTTGGTTGACGTCGGTGTTTCGCGTCACGGACTCGACCACCGCAGGCGTATATTGTGGCTCAGAAAAGACGCATTTCGCCTCTTTCTTCGACAGTGCTTGCCTTATTGCAATCAAGGTCTTCGCGCCTGGCTTGCGCTCTGGGCTGACAGTGAAAAAACCCAATTGATTGAGGCCATAATCCTCTTCAAAGTAACCATACGCGTCGTGGAACACGTAGTAGCCTTGATCTTTTACCTTGCTGAGTTGAGCGGCAATCTCATTGTGCTGCTGGCGCAGGCGCGCTTCAAACTGAGCAAGGTTGGCTTGATATGCTGCTTGCTGACTTGGGTCTATCTCAATCAACTTGGCACTGATCGCTTTGGCCACCTGAGAAGCCGTGTCCACGCCCATCCAAAAGTGGGGATCGTGACTGCCATGATCGTGACCGTCATGATCGTGACCGTCATGATCATGATGATCGCCCTGATATTCACGCAAAGGGAGACCGTCAATTTTGCTCAGTGCTAGCACGTTGTCACGCCCCTCTAAGATTTTGTCAAGGAAAGGCTCTAGGTCTGGGCCAAACCAAATAATCAAATCCGCTTGGTTGATTCGGCGCACGTCAGACGGACGCAACGCATAATCGTGCGGCGAGGTGTTGGCCGCCAATAAAACATCCGGCTCGTTGATGCCTAGTGTTAATTCATACGAAATTAATTGGATCGGTTTTATACTCGCGATAATATCGCTGGCCACGACACTCTTGCTGCTCAAGATAAGCAACAAGAGAGGAAGGAAACGTTTCATTTATGTACGACTGCTCTATAGCGTTGAGAAAGTATAAATGTTACATTATAACAATACTGAATTGCAAATGAGTTCTATTGATGTCGACTCTCGTCGAACTAGCTAATATTTCGGTCCAATTTGATGAGCGCAAAGTGCTCGATAAGGTCTCCTTGACCATCAAACGCGGCGAAATCACCACCTTGATCGGCCCAAACGGCGCTGGTAAATCTACCTTAGTCAAAGTGCTGCTTGGCTTGCAAAAGCGCTTTACCGGCCAGATTACACGCCAAAAAGGGCTGCGCACCGGCTACGTCCCACAGAAACTCAAGCTGAATGATTCGCTCCCTTTGACCGTTGAGCGATTTCTTAAACTGGCCGGACGTTACAGCCAACAAGAGATCATCGACTCGCTCAAATTGGTGGGCGCAGAACACATGCTCATGGCCAATATGCATTCGCTGTCTGGCGGTGAAACGCAGCGCGTATTACTCGCGCGGGCTCTGTTACAACGTCCAGATTTATTGGTGCTTGACGAACCGGCGCAAGGGGTCGACGTGCAAGGGCAAATCGATCTGTATGAGCTGATTGATACGCTACGCCGCCGTTTTAACTGCGCGGTGTTTATGGTCTCCCATGATTTACATCTCGTCATGGCCAAGACCGATGATGTGATTTGTCTGCAACATCACATCTGCTGCTCCGGCGCACCTGCCGACATTGCACAGCACCCCAATTATATTGCGCTGTTTGGCCAAGCTCAGCGTGAGTCACTGGCGTTTTATCACCACCAGCATGACCACCATCATCATGATTTATCCGGTCAACCCGTAGCGGGCGATGCAACGGCCTGTTCTCACCATTCTCACGGACACCATCATCATGATTGAGTTTTTACTCCCCTCACTCTTTGCCGGTCTTGGTATTGCGGCGATCTCCGGTCCGTTGGGTTCATTCGTCGTGTGGCGAAAAATGGCCTATTTTGGGGACACCTTGGCTCATGCGTCGCTAATGGGTATCGCACTCGGCTTTTTGCTCAATATCAACTTGTATCTCGCCTTGGTGGTCTGCTGTTTGGCGCTCGCGGTGATTCTGGTCACGTTGCAACGCCAGCAGTTGGTCGCCACCGATACCTTACTTGGGATCTTGGCTCACAGTGCCCTATCACTCGGTTTGGTCGCCGTCAGCTTTCTTGATCACGTACGTATTGATTTGATGAGCTACTTGTTCGGAGATTTGCTCGCCGTCACGCCCACAGATTTGATCTACATTTACCTTGGCTCGCTCGTCGTTGGCGCGGTGCTTATCGTCTTCTGGCGTCCGCTCATTTCTACCACCGTCAACGAAGAGTTGGCGGCTGTCGAAGGCCATAACGTCGATTTGATGCGCTTGATTTTAATGTTGCTGGTCGGCCTAGTGATTGCGATTGGTATGAAATACGTCGGGGCCTTGATCATGACCTCACTACTGATCATTCCTGCTGCGGCGGCAAGACGTTTTGCCAAAAGCCCAGAGCAAATGGCGTGCTTTGCATCGCTGATTGGCAGTGTCGCGGTGATCTGTGGACTGTCGCTCTCTTGGCATTACGATACCCCGGCAGGTCCATCTGTCGTCATCTGCGCGACGGCCTGTTTTATCTTCGCTCAGTTAAAACGTATTGATTGACCAATAGACTAAGCGCCGCGATCAGCGGCGCTTTACATTTTTTCTCCCCAAGTTTGCGATGGATCAAGCCTTTCGCATTTAGCTCTGCCTTTCCCCGCCAAGCGAGTTATCCCTGTCTACACTTAAGTAGGTAAGTTGCAGATTGCTGGTTACCGCGCGGCCGAAGCTGAGTATGAAAAAGTTCACTACGCAATGAGGCACAACAATCGGTTCGTTCTTGATTCATCGTTGGCGTTGATTTTGTAAGGGGGGCATCATGGAAAACTCAACACTACATCGCCACTCTTCATTGGCACAATCCCATCACTTAAACGAGCAAATGACCGGATTGTTGGAGCGTATGCAAGTTCACCATCCCGCTCTCGACCACTTAAGTTTTGCCCTGTATGACGACAGAGATCATTTGCTGCGCAGTTACGCAGACAGTACCTCGCTTTCGCTCAATATTACCCATTACGAAGCGCCACTGAGTTCATTACCAACACTGCGCCAAAGTCTGCAATCGCGCAGCCCGGTCATTTTGACGCACCTAACAACATTGCGCCGCTCGCCGCATACTGAGTCTTTACTGCGCGATGGCTACCGATCTTCGGCGACCATACCAACCTTTATCCATGATCGATTCCTTGGGTTCATCTTCCTCAGCTCTTATCAAGAGAGTGCGTTTACACCGGCGGTGCTCGATACCCTCAAGCCTTACTTGGAAATGATGAGGTTGTTGATTTTTTCTGAGTATCAGCTGGTGGATACCTTGATCAATTGCGCTTGCAAGCACGCTGCGCAGTTTCCGCTCTATCAACGAGAATCTCGCGCGCACAAACAGCGCGTCGCCAGTTTTACACATGTAATAGCAACGGGCCTTGCGCTCAAATACGATCTCGATGACGAAACCATTGAACACCTCAGCTTATTTTCGCAGTATCACGATATTGGCAAAGTCACGCTACCGTCCGAGCTACTGTGTAAACCCGGTAAGTTGACCGAGGTAGAGCTCGCCACACTCAGAGAACATGTTCAAGCGGGCGAAGCCATCATTCATGAGTTCATTGAGCAAGCGGGCGCAAGTGGTCACCCCAGTGCTGAACTGTTTTTACACATCATTGCGCACCACTATGAGTTTCTCGATGGCTCGGGGTATCCTCGCCATCTAAGAGGCAATGAGATCCCTCTCGCCGCTCGTATTGTCTGCGTCGCGAACATCTTTGACGCTTTGATCACCCATCGCCCGTATAAACAGGCATCGTCGATTCTTTACGCACTACTAGAGCTGGAAAAGATGGTTCAGATGGGTAAATTGGATCGTGATTGCGTCAATGCACTGCGCGAGCATCAAAGCGAACTAAAAGCGATATCAGAGCGCTATCCTGAACTCGACCCAAGTGAACGAGCGACGACAAATTAGTGACTTGGCTGACCAAACGACGCACGATCCCGTATAATTTTCATTCAACAATATAAAACCTTATCTTTCCTTGGTTGTTATTAGGCATCCAAAGCAGGATAATGTCGGGATCGGAATATCTAAATTATATAACTATGACCGAATATCTTTTGTTGTTGGTCGGCACTGTGCTGGTAAACAACTTTGTACTGGTAAAATTCCTGGGTTTATGTCCATTTATGGGGGTGTCTAAGAAATTAGAGACCGCTATTGGTATGGGGCTCGCGACGACGTTCGTGTTAACCCTCGCTTCCGTGTGCGCGTATTTAGTAGAAAACTACATCTTGCTGCCGCTTGGGTTGCAATACTTACGTACCATGAGCTTCATTCTTGTTATCGCCGTCGTCGTGCAGTTCACAGAAATGGTGGTACACAAAACCAGTCCGACACTCTACCGCTTACTCGGCATCTTCCTGCCGTTGATCACCACCAACTGTGCGGTGCTGGGTGTTGCCCTGCTTAACATCAATGAAAACCACAACTTTATCCAATCGATTATCTACGGCTTTGGCGCTGCTGTGGGTTTCTCTATGGTGCTGATTTTGTTCGCTTCGATGCGTGAACGTATTAACGCTGCGGATGTGCCAGTCCCATTTAAAGGGGCGTCCATTGCGATGATCACCGCAGGACTGATGTCTCTCGCCTTTATGGGCTTTACTGGGTTGGTGAAGCTGTAATGAGTGCCATCCTAATTGCCGTTATCGCGATTGCCGCGCTTGCTGCGCTGTTTGGCGCAATCTTGGGCTTCGCCTCCATCCGCTTCAAAGTAGAAGCCGATCCGATCGTCGATCAAATCGACGCGATTTTACCGCAAACGCAGTGTGGCCAGTGCGGCTACCCTGGCTGTCGCCCTTATGCGGAAGCGATCGCCACGGGAGACGAGATCAACAAGTGTCCTCCCGGCGGTCAAGCCACCATTGAGAAGCTGGCGGATTTAATGGGTGTCGAAGCGACAGAGTCTGCGCATGACCTAGATGAAGCCGTCAAAAAAGTCGCCTTTATTCATGAGGATATGTGTATTGGCTGCACCAAGTGTATTCAAGCCTGCCCGGTTGATGCCATTGTTGGCGGCACCAAAGCACTGCATACCGTGATTAAAGATGAATGTACTGGCTGTGATTTGTGTGTCGCGCCGTGCCCAACGGACTGCATTGAAATGATTCCTGTAGAAAACACTACAGCGAACTGGAAGTGGCAACTGGACGCCATTCCTGTTGTTGATATTACCGATTCTGCCTCCGCGCAGAAAAGCGTGAATTAAGGACTGGTATGTTGTCATTAATCGAACAAATTAAATCAGGTACGCTGTGGCAGTTTCCTGGGGGAATTCACCCACCAGAGAATAAACAGCAGTCGCTGGGCAGTGAATTGGTTCGCGCCTCGTTGCCAACTGAAATTGTGCTGCCTCTCAAACAGCACATCGGCAAAGAAGGGACCTTACTGGTTGATATCGGCGCGCACGTCTTAAAAGGTGAGCCGTTAACCAAGTACGACGTCACGTTCACGTTGCCCGTGCACGCGTCCACCTCAGGCACCATTACGGCGATTGAGCCTCGTACCACCGCCCACCCTTCCGGTTTGGCGGAGACCTGCATTGTCATTCAACCCGATGGCAAAGACACCTGGTATGACAAAGCCCCTTGGCCTGATTTCAGCCAACACTCTCCAGAAGCTCTGATTGAAAAGATCCGCCTAGCAGGGATTTCTGGTATGGGAGGCGCTGGCTTTCCTACCGCGAAAAAGATTCAATCAGGCCTCTCGCGTACCGAGATTTTGATCATCAATGCCGCTGAGTGTGAACCCTACATCACCGCCGATGACACCTTGATGCGAGAGTTTGCACAAGAGGTGATCACGGGCATCGAGATTGTCGAGCATATTCTCAAGCCAAAGCTGACCGTGATCGGCATTGAAGACAACAAACCTGAGGCGATTGCAGCCTTAGAAGCGGCAGCGCAAGACAAAGACCTGATCATTCGTGTCGTACCGACTAAGTACCCCTCGGGCGGCGAAAAGCAGCTCATCAAACTGCTGACTAACAAAGAAGTCCCCGCCGATGGCATCCCAGCGGACATTGGGATGATGGTACAAAACGTCGGATCTCTGTACGCCATCAAACGCGCCGTTGTGGATGGTGAACCTTTGATTGAGCGCATCGTTACGTTAACGGGCAATGCATTTCGTCAACCACGCAACGTCCTTGCGGCTTTGGGTACCCCAGTTCAAGCGCTGCTCGACGAGTTCGGCTATCAAGCAGATAAGCGCCTACCTCGATTGATCATGGGTGGGCCAATGATGGGCTTTACCTTGCCGCACGCCAATGTGCCCATCACAAAAACATCCAACTGTATTCTTGCCCCAACTCGCCGCGAGATCGCCCCTGCGGGTACGGAAATGGCTTGCATTCGCTGTGCTCAGTGCGCTGAGGTTTGCCCCGCGTCACTATTGCCTCAACAGTTGCAGTGGTATGCGAAATCGCAAGAGTATGAAAAATGTGAAGAGCTCAATCTAAAAGACTGCATTGAATGTGGCGCTTGTGCGTACGTCTGCCCTAGCGAGATCCCACTGGTGCAATATTATCGCCAGGCCAAAGCGGAAATACGCACGCGCAAAGAAGAAGCGCAAGCAGCAGAGCGTGCCAAACTCCGCTTTGAAGAGAAAAAAGCGCGTATGGAACGCGACAAAGCCGAACGTGAGAATCGCTTCAAAAAAGCCGCGGATGAACGTCGCAGCGAGATGAAAGCCAGTGGAGGAGCTGACGCCATCGCCGCCGCCATCGCGCGTGTGAAAGCGCAAAAAACCACAAGCGAAGACAGCAAAACCAAGCCAGCGGTTGCCGCCGCGATTGCCAGAGCCAAAGCGAAACAAGAAGCGGCTAGAGAGCAAGCGACAAGCAGCAGCGACCAACCGGACAACACGGAAATGGCCAAGTTGCGAGAAGAGCGTAAACGTCAAGCCCGCGAGAAAAAAGCGCAGAAAGTGCAACAAGAAACCACTCAAAGTGATGAGCAAAGCGAAACAGACAAATCTTCCGCCGTCGCCGCTGCTGTGGCCAGAGCGAAAGCGCGCAAAGCCGCATTAGCAAGTAACAGTAGCGAAGAGACACCTGAAGAGCACAAGCCAGCAGAGGATCCCAAAAAAGCGGCAGTCGCGGCAGCGATTGCTCGCGCTAAAGCTCGTAAGGTGCAGCAAGAGAGCGAAACGGGCTCCAGCAGCGAAGACGCTCGAGCTAAGAATGCGCCTGCTGAGGATCCGAAAAAAGCCGCCGTCGCGGCAGCGATTGCTCGCGCTAAAGCTCGTAAGGTGCAGCAAGAGAACGAAACGGGCTCCAGCAGCGAAGAGGCTCAAGCTAAGAATGAGCCTGCTGAGGATCCGAAAAAAGCCGCCGTCGCAGCAGCGGTTGCGCGCGCTAAAGCGCGTAAAGCGCAGCAAGAGAGCAACGCAGACTCCAGCAGCGAAGAGACTCAAGCTAAGAATGAGCCTGCTGAGGATCCGAAAAAAGCCGCCGTGGCGGCAGCGGTTGCGCGCGCCAAAGCGCGTAAGGCGCAGCAAGAGAGCGACGCAGACTCTAGCAGCGAAGAAACTCAAGCTAAGAATGAGCCTGCTGAGGATCCGAAAAAAGCCGCAGTCGCGGCAGCGATTGCTCGCGCAAAAGCTCGTAAAGCCGCCCAACAATCATCTAAACCTTCTGAGGAGAACAACTAGTGGCGTTCTTTATCGCAAGTTCCCCCCATGCTCACAGCCGTAAAAGCACGCCGGATTTGATGAAATGGGTCGCCGTCTGCGCCTTGCCCGGGCTTGCCGCTCAAATCTACTTTTTTGGTTGGGGCACTTTGATCCAACTGATTTTTGCCATTGCACTGGCACTGCTACTTGAAAGCGTGGTGATGCTGGTTCGTGGCCGCTCACCCATGTCGGCACTGCGTGATAACAGCGCCATCGTGACCGCTTGGTTGCTGGCTGTGGCCATTCCGCCTCTTTCCCCTTGGTGGATGATGGTGATTGGATTGGTGTTCGCCATCGTCATCGCAAAACACCTCTACGGCGGTATTGGACAAAACCTCTTTAACCCAGCAATGGTCGCCTACGTGGTGTTGCTCATCTCCTTCCCTGTCCAGATGACCAGTTGGATGGCGCCAAGCACACTGCAACCCGTCAGCACCTCCCTTGCCGATACCTTGTCGCTAATCTTTAGCGGTTACAGTCAAGAGGGGCTGTCGCTACAACAAATTCGCACCGGTATCGATGGCATCACTATGGCCACGCCACTCGATGCGTTTAAAACTGGCCTGCTTGCAGGAAATACCAGTGTGGAAGTGATGCGACAAGCGCAATTTAGCGGTTTAGGCGGCGTCGGTTGGGAATGGGTCAACTTGGCGTATTTGTTCGGTGGTTTGATGCTGATAAAACTGCGCATCATCAGTTGGCACATCCCTGTGAGTTTTCTCGCTAGCCTCGCTGCCATGAGCGGCATTTTTATGCTCATCATGCCAGGAGAGACCGCCTCACCCATCTTGCACCTCCTGTCTGGCGCAGCCATGATCGGCGCCTTTTTTATCGCAACCGATCCGGTGTCGGCGTCGACCACTGTCAAGGGACGCTTGGTATTTGGGGCCTTTATTGGCGCTATGGTCTTTATCATTCGAACGTGGGGCGGCTTCCCAGATGGCGTTGCCTTTGCGGTGCTACTGGGCAATATGTGTGTACCCATGATTGATTACTACACCAAACCCAAAACTTACGGTCACTGAGGGGTATCATGCTGAACGCTATACGTAACAACGGCGCAATCCTTGCCATCTTTGCCTGTGCTTCTACAGGCTTAGTTGCGCTGACTCACTACTTGACCGCCGATCAGATCCAGCGCCAGGAGCAAGCGCAGTTGCTCTCGGTACTCAATCAGGTCATCCCACATGATCTGCACGACAATGATCTCTACCAAGCCTGTACCTTGGTGACGGATCCGCTGCTTGGCACGGCTGAACCTATGCCAGTCTACCTCGCTTCCTTAAATGGCGAGCCTAGCGCCATGGCGATTGAAGCCATCGCGCCCGATGGCTATAACGGTTCCATCAAACTCATTATTGGCGTGAAACAAGACGGTACCGTCACCGGCACCCGAGTATTGAGCCATCAAGAGACCCCCGGACTCGGTGACAAAGTTGATTTACGTATCACAGATTGGATCCTCGGCTTTACCGGCAAAGTGCTGACTGCGGATAACCAGGCCAGTTGGAAAGTGCGCAAAGACGGCGGGCAATTTGATCAATTTACTGGGGCGACCATCACCCCAAGAGCGGTCGTCAAGGCGGTACGTAATACGTTAGAGTATGTCAACGACCATCGTGGTGACATTCAATCTCAACCGCTCAATTGCGGAGGTGCGCGTGACTGAACATCAAACACTGATTAAGAATGGTTTGTGGGACAACAACCCCGCACTGGTCCAACTACTTGGCCTATGCCCTTTACTGGCGGTTTCCTCTACCGTCACCAATGCGCTTGGCTTGGGGATTGCGACCCTGTTGGTTCTGGTTGGATCGAACGTGACCGTTTCCTTAGTACGCGACTATGTCCCAAAAGAGGTACGCATTCCGGTCTTTGTGATGATCATTGCCTCGTTAGTGACCTGCGTGCAGCTGCTGATGAACGCATACGCTTACGGTTTGTATTTGTCGCTGGGTATCTTTATCCCACTTATCGTGACCAACTGCATCATCATCGGACGCGCTGAAGCGTTTGCCTCGAAAAACGTGCCACTTCTTGCCGCTCAAGACGGTTTTTGGATGGGCATGGGGATGCTGATTATTCTTGTCATTTTGGGAGCAATGCGTGAGATTCTTGGCAACGGTACCTTATTTGATGGTGCAGAGCTGCTGCTAGGGCAATGGGCAACGGCGCTGCGAATTGAAGTGTTCCAATTTGACAGCAATTTCCTGCTGGCAATGCTGCCGCCAGGTGCCTTCATCGGCGTTGGGCTGCTGATTGCGATTAAAAACACCATCGATAGTCGACTGAGCGCGCGCAAAGAAAAAACCAAACCAACGATAGAACGAGCGCGGGTGACCAGCTAATCAACACACGGGAAGTCAGCGAATAATGAACAAAGAGAAACGCATTCAAATTCTACAGAGGCTAAGAGATGACAATCCGCACCCGCAAACGGAGCTGAATTGGAACACGCCTTTCGAGCTGCTGATCGCGGTTCTCCTCTCGGCTCAAGCCACCGATGTCAGTGTCAACAAAGCCACTGACAAGCTCTACCCTGTTGCCAACACGCCACAAGCGATGTTTGATCTCGGTGTTGACGGCGTGAAAGAGTACATCAAAACCATTGGCTTATTTAACTCAAAAGCAGAAAACGTCATCAAAACCTGTCGTATTCTGCTCGACCAACATAACGGTGAGGTGCCTGAAAACCGTGAGGCACTCGAGGCACTACCTGGAGTGGGTCGCAAGACGGCGAATGTCGTCCTCAACACTGCCTTTGGTTGGCCAACCATTGCGGTCGACACGCACATTTTCCGCGTCTCCAATCGCACCAAATTCGCTATGGGCAAGAACGTTGACCAAGTAGAAGAGAAACTGCTTAAGGTGGTCCCCAAAGAATTCAAACTCGACGTACATCACTGGTTGATCCTTCATGGCCGCTACACCTGTTTGGCCCGTAAGCCAAGGTGTGGCAGTTGCTTGATTGAAGACCTGTGTGAATATAAAGAGAAAGTTTACCCCGACAACTAGGAGCTAGGCACATGTCAAACGGACGCATTCTACACACCATGCTACGCGTAGGTGATCTCGACAAATCTATTCAGTTCTACACTGACGTAATGGGCATGTCTCTGTTACGTAAAAACGAAAACACAGAATACCAATACACGTTGGCTTTCGTTGGCTATGGCGATGAGTCGCAAGGCGCGGTGATTGAGCTAACGTACAACTGGGGTACCGACAGTTACGATCTTGGCAACGCATTTGGCCATGTAGCGGTGGGTGTCGATGACATCTACGCTACTTGTGATGCGATCAAAGCCGCTGGCGGCAATGTGACCCGTGAGCCAGGCCCCGTAAAAGGTGGCACGACACACATCGCGTTTGTTGAAGACCCAGACGGTTACAAGATTGAGTTGATTCAAAACAAGCAAGCGACAGCAGGGCTTGAAGGCTAACAGTGCCAATCAATTCAACCTATGGGTAGCCTCGGCTGCCCATTTTTATTTGCTTTACATGATAATGATTATCACTTAATCTTATCCTTCTCATAGAGAGGAGAGACAAGCATGCAACTGGCAGAATGGGAAAAACACACACTGCTCGCAGACGTCGCGTTTAAGGACCAAGACCACTTACGCAGTATTCTGCATTATCAACAGGCATTAACACTGAGCGAACGACTGGGTGAACAGGTCGATGTCGATATCGAAGACCGACTGATGATCTCGGTGATTTCGTGCCACAACCTAGCGACCTTCTGGCGCTCGATGGGCGATGAAAAGTATGAACTGAAGTATTTACAGCTCGCTTCAGAGAAAGTGCTGACGCTGCTCCCTCAATGCCCGAATTCAGACTGTGACGCCTTTGTCTCTTCGATCGGCTGCTGTAAAAAGGCGTTAGTGGAGTTTATGAAACGCCACCCCAATCCGACCATCGCTCGCATGGTACAAGACATCGATACAGCGACCAATTGCAACTTAATCGCACAGTTTAAGCTGAATTGATCGGCTATCTTGCTAAAAACTTGGCTTCATGTTTTACCTTACATACTGAAGCTATGCAGCGGATACAAAAACAGCGCCAAATTTTGGCGCTGTTCTTTTAGACTTGGGTACGACCGAGAGAAATCACTACGCGGCGGTTTTTATCTTTGCCAAGCGGTGATGCGTTGTCCGCCACCGGACGACGACGCCCATAACCTTGAACTTGAATCCTGTCTTCCGGTAAACCAAGCGAACGGAAGTAACGTTGCAGCACTTCAGCACGCTGCTCAGATAAGCTTTGGCTGGCGGCTTTACTGTCTAACGAGTCGGTGTATGTCGATACCAACACCAAGTCGATATCTTGGTTGTGTTTAATGTACTCCGCAATTTGTGCAAGGCGCTTTTGCGAAGCTTTATTCAGCTCTACGCTAGAACGGTCATAATGCAAAATGGTGAAGGCGATATCTTCAAAGCTGTAAGGCAACAAGTTGGCAATACAGTCACTGAATACGTTGTAGGTGGGCTGAAAAAGCACCGACGACAACGCCACCTCTACCCGCTCGTCACGACTTTGCCACTCTTGATAGCTAAACGTGGGATAACGCCCCTTTTCAAGCTCACCCAAAATGCTCCACGCGGTTTGTCCACCAACGTAACCATCAAATTGCTGAAAAAACTGAATGCTCGACATGCGGCTGGCGCCATCGCCGGGTCTCCAAGCTGGAGGCATCGACACTAAGCTAACGTCTCTTGTCTGCCCCATTGGCCGTTTCATCTTCAACTCAAAGTCCAGATTGATCTTTTTACTGGCTTGGGAAGAAAACACCGCATCGCCGTAGTTTGGGATAGGATGAACCAACTTACATTCTAGCGGCGTATTGGCAACCATTTGCCAGGTTGACTGCATCGGCGTTGCCACATAGCGCTTCTCAAGCGCAAAGGCGTTCGCTTCAAAACCGGCAATGACTAGCCCTAAACAGGCAACGTAGAATTTGTTCATAGTATGCTTCATCTCTAATACTGCTGGGTGACTGGCGTTGCCGCTTGTCACTCTGTCTGCATGACTTTGGTGAGAATAATGCAAAAAGCTCGCCAACACTTTCATTCCACAGCGTCGCCATCAAAGAGATTAACGGTTTTTCTTGTTGACAGAATCTGCAATAATGCTGCCCCTGTCACATAACAATAGACCAACATGAGTTCAGAAAACGAAGCATTGACGCTTAAAAAACGCTTTCGAGGCTATTTCCCAGTGGTGATCGACGTCGAGACCGCAGGATTTAACGCCCAAACCGATGCCCTCTTGGAAATCTGCGCGGTCACCTTACGTATGGATGAAAATGGCGACCTCCACCCTGCGTCAACGATTCACTTCCATGTTGAACCATTTGAAGGGGCGAACTTAGAAAAAGAAGCCCTAGAATTCAATGGGATTCGTGACCCATTTAGCCCGCTTCGCGGCGCAGTGACAGAGGCCGAAGCATTAAAAGAGATTTATAAGCTCGTTCGCCGCGAGCAAAAAGCGGCGGACTGTAGCCGAGCTATCATCGTTGCGCACAATGCCACTTTTGACCACAGTTTTGTCATGGCAGCAAGCGAACGTAGCAAGCTCAAACGCGTCCCATTTCATCCCTTCGCCACCTTTGATACTGCCGCATTAAGTGGTTTGGCCTACGGTCAAACTGTTCTGGCCAAAGCGTGTAAAACCGCAGGGATGGAATTTGACAACAAAGAAGCCCACTCTGCGCTCTACGACACGGAGAAAACCGCAGAGCTTTTCTGTGGCATCGTCAATAAATGGAAAGCCCTAGGCGGCTGGCCACTGAGCGACGACGCCGATTAATACTAAAAACATGTAAACACAATTATCGAGTAAGTTATGAACCCTGTTGTTATTTCCGTTTGCGTTATGCTAGCGCTTGCCCTAATGCGCGTGAACGTCGTGGTCGCGCTGACATTCAGTGCTATCATCGGCGGCCTCGTCTCTGGCATGAGTTTAAATGAGGCGGTTTCCGCGTTTGAAAGTGGTCTAGGTGGCGGCGCAACGATTGCACTGAGCTACGCGATGCTAGGTACGTTTGCCGTTGCGATTTCAAAATCCGGCATCACCGACCTTCTAGCAAGCAGCGTGATCAAACGCATTCATGGTAAAGAGAATGCCAATGCGTCACTTGGCCTTAAGTACGCCGTGCTGGTTGCCCTGATTCTAGTGACCATGTCATCGCAAAACGTCATTCCTGTCCATATCGCCTTCATCCCTATTCTTATTCCACCTTTGCTAGGCGTATTTGCAAAACTGAACCTTGACCGCCGCATGATTGCCTGTGTGCTGACTTTTGGCCTGGTCACGCCATACATGGTGTTGCCGATCGGTTTTGGTGGCATTTTCCTCAACAACATCTTGCTGAAAAACTTGCACGACAACGGTCTTGAGTCTGTCACCGCAAGCCAAGTGCCTATGGCGATGCTGCTCCCTGCTGCGGGTATGGTGTTTGGTCTGATCACGGCTATTTTTGTCAGCTACCGTAAGCCTCGAATCTACAAAGAGACGGAGCTGACGCATGTGGAAGAGAACACCACCCAAGTGGACAAGAAGAACGTTCTGACTGCCGCATTGGGTATTATCGCGGCATTGACGGTTCAGCTCTCGACCGGTTCAATGATTGTCGGTGCCCTAGCTGGCTTTATGGTCTTTACCTTTGGTGGTGTGATTGCCTGGCGTGAAACTCAGGATGTCTTTACTAAGGGTGTGCACATGATGGCTATGATTGGCTTCATCATGATTGCAGCCGCAGGCTTTGCCGCGGTCATGAAGCAAACCGGTGGTGTTGAATCTTTGGTTGCAGCACTCTCTACCAGCATTGGTGACAACAAACCGCTCGCTGCGCTTCTGATGCTCATTGTTGGCCTATTAGTCACCATGGGGATCGGTTCTTCTTTCTCCACTATTCCTATTATCGCCACCATTTACGTTCCACTTGCTGCTGCGTTTGGTTTTTCACCACTGGCGACCGTTGCCCTTGTCGGTACGGCGGCAGCGCTTGGTGATGCAGGCTCTCCGGCCTCTGATTCGACCTTAGGCCCGACGTCTGGCCTGAATGCCGATGGGCAACATGAGCACGTATGGGAAACGGTTGTCCCGACCTTTATCCACTACAACATCCCATTGATCGTCTTTGGCTGGATTGCCGCGATGACGCTCTAAACGCGTTGGTCTTTGGATAAATGAAAATCTAAAGACAATTAAGATCAAAAAAGCTGACTCTAGGTCAGCTTTTTTACGTTTGGATGATGCAGACAACACCTATTTGGCATGTTTTTCTGCCACCGCCGCCAGCACTGGCGCCATATCTTTCAACAACTCTTCATTCACAGGGGCATCCGATGAATCGGTAATGTTGATGGACGTACGGTTCCCAAGATCGCCAAAGAGGAAGGTATAAGTTCCCGCTTTCAGCTCGGTCGGTTTCACTCCGATATCATCCCAAAACGCATCATCCGGTGAGGCATACTTGGCCTTGATGGTGCCTTGAGATTGGTTGCGCGCTTCGATGGTAAAGCCCATCTTAGGTAGCAATTCTGGCAAACGCTGCCATAGGACATCGTATGGAGTACGAGCGATGATAACCGGGAAGCCACTGCGATCTCGGCCCATTGTAATAGGGATCTGTTTAACCAGCTCTTGCGCTTTACGCGTCGCTTCTTCACGCAAGTCCAAATCATAGCGAGCGGTGACAAGATTGGTCATCAATGCGTTGTAGCGAGATTTATTGGTCGCAGTAACAGGCATAGATTTACCGCCTTCGCGCCAATCGATAAGAGAAATTTTGAAGCCGTAGCGGTTGTTTGCCACAAGACGAGAGATATCGTAGCGAGAGCTGAGTTCCACATCTTCATCAGCAGAATTCCATGTCACCCAATCAGTTTCAATATGGTCTGCCGTTTGCTCTACGATACCGATGTTGCGCTCACTCAGCATGGTTTGCGCAGTTTGCCAAACGCGATCCAGTTCGTCTTCGCGTAGCAGCCATAATGTCGTTTCCCCTTCTTTGCGCTCTGCTCGCGCGCCAGGAATCAAGGCTAGGACCTGCTGGGGAGGGCGGATATCCACTTCACGACCAATTCCACCGCTAAACTCACCTTGAGGAATTTGGTAGTTGGGGTAAAACTGAGGCTCTGCGCCCGCCGGTAACGTCCACTCGGTTAAATCAGGGGCATTGAGATACTCAAAGTCGTCTTTGGCTTGGCGACGCTGCGTGGCGCTGCCTGAGCAGGCGCTTAAAACAAAAACAGCTAGTGAACTAACAACTAGCTGGTGAGACAATTTCATTGAAACTCCTAAGAAATCAAAGCCGAAGCTAAGCTTCGGCAGTTATCCTAAATCAGTAGATGCCCGCATCCGTCATGGCTTGCGATACAATCGGCTGCGCGTTGTCTGACAGCTCTGTCAGCGGCAATCTTAGGCTACCGTGGTCAATCAGACCCAACTTATGCGCCGCCCACTTGACCGGAATCGGGCTTGACTCCACAAATAGATTCTTGTGCAAAGGCATCAAACGTTGGTTGATGACTTCCGCTTCATCGTATTTGCCTTCGCTGGCTAAGCGGAACATGGTCGCCATATCCGCAGCCGCAATATTGTTGGTCACAGAAATCACACCTTGACCACCCATTTTGACGAAATCCAAACCCGTCGAGTCATCACCACTTAGTAAGATAAAATCTTCGCCACAAAGTTCACGATGAATCGCAATTCGACTCAAATCACCGGTCGCATCTTTTAATGCAACGATGTTGTCGATTTCAGAAAGGCGAGCAACCGTCTCAGGTTTAAGGTCTACCGCAGTACGACCCGGTACATTGTATAGGATCAGCGGCACTTCGCTGACGTCAGCGATCGCTTTGTAGTGCTGGTACAAACCTTCTTGTGTTGGCTTGTTGTAGTATGGTGTAACGCTCAGACAACCGGCGATACCCGTATTATTCAATAGGCGGCTAAAGGTGACTGACTCGTGGGTTGCGTTCGCGCCTGTGCCTGCTATAACAGGAATACGGCCATCCGCGAATTCCAGCGTCTTGAGTACAACCTTGACATGCTCTTCTATCGATAACGTCGATGATTCACCCGTCGTACCTACCGCAACAATACCGCTGCTGCCCGCAGCAATGTGGTATTCGACCAGTTTTTTCAGACTCGCGTAATCGACTTCGTCTTCTTGATTAAACGGTGTAATTAACGCGACGATACTTCCTGAAAACATGTCTCTCTCCCTAATTTCGATACTTATCGCATGTTACTGTATGGGGATTGAAAAACACAAGCGGTTCGTCACGCTTAAATCACCTAAATCTGTGAATATTTATCATATGTTAGCGTTGGCGCAATTCTGGGTAAAATCTATCCCAACCTAGACCACTCCACAGCCCGATTTGACTTAGGCTGCGCGCTTTCACTCTACAATGTGAAAACACTCAATGTAGGTGATTAGAAAACCTACAGATCCCGCAACTTTCTCCCTTTTAACTGTGCTAAGCTATCTCATTAACAAAGTTAACAATGACTGAAGTGACATTATGAACCAACATCTGGTGATTACCGCGGTAGGGACAGACCGCTCAGGCATCTGTAACCAAGTCGTTCACCTTGTGACGCACTCGGGTTGCAACATTGTTGATAGTCGTATTGCGCTATTTGGTAGTGAATTCACGCTTATCATGCTGCTGTCGGGAAGCAACGCAGCCATCACTCGCGTCGAGACCACCTTGCCTTTACTTGGCCAGGAACATGATCTCATCACCATGATGAAACGTACTTCTCCTCACACTCTGTCAGACAATAGCTATATGGTCGAAGTCTTCATTGAGTCGGACGATAAACCGGGCTTAACGGAACAGCTCACCCAGTTCTTTGCCAGCAAAGAGATTGGCCTTTCTTCTCTTAGCGCCCAGACGATCAATAAAGATAAGATTCAAGCGCCGCAAGACCAGTTCCATATCGCTATTTCTGCTTCTGTCGACTCGGGTTGTAACCTGATGCAGTTACAAGAAGACTTCAACGCTTTATGTAAAGAGCTACAAGTTCGAGGCTCACTTAATTTTCTAAAAAATAGTCAGTAAGAAAGGAATACTTCATGAATACACTCAAAGCCGGCTCTCCTGCTCCTGCTTTTTCTCTTCTCGACCAAAACGGCGATACCGTGTCATTGTCCGATTTCGCTGGCAAGAAAGTGCTGTTCTACTTCTACCCTAAAGCGATGACGCCAGGCTGCACAGTTCAAGCACAAGGTCTGCGTGACGTGAAAACCGAGCTAGATAAGCACAACGTGGTAGTGTTGGGGGTAAGTATCGACCCAGTGAAACGACTCGGTAAATTCATCGAACGTGACGAGCTCAACTTCGCCTTACTTTCCGATGAAGACCACGCTGTCGCCGAGCAGTTCGGTGTGTGGGGCGAAAAGAAATTTATGGGTAAAGTGTATGACGGTTTGCACCGCATTAGCTTCCTAATCAACGAAGACGGTGTGATTGAACACGTGTTCGACAAGTTCAAAACGAAAGACCATCACGAAGTGGTTCTGAACTACCTGAATGAGAAAGCCTAACGATTGCGTTTACCACCCACTCATCGCGCCTTACCGTGAAAAAGTTGGATAGAGAAAATTACAGAGACAAAAATGCCAGCAGAAATGCTGGCATTTTTACTATCAAAGGCAGGAACTACACAATGAACTTGTTGAGAATCGCGTCTTGCTCTCGCACGTTCTCAGTTTGAACCTGCATGGCAATACTGGCCTCTTCTGACGCGTTGGTCACCTGTGTAGAGAGATCTTTGATTTTCACTGTGTTGCTGTTGATCTCTTCTGCAACCAAGCTCTGCTGCTCAGCCGCCGACGCAATTTGCATATTCATATCCGAGATTCGCTGAATCGCATCACGAATACGTTGCAGTGCACCATCGGCCGCTTGCGCTTTGTCCACAGCGTCGACCGCGGTCGCTTTACTTTCGCTCATGGCGGCCGACACTGAGCTCGCGCCTGCTTGTAGCTGCTCAATCATGTTGCGAATTTCGGTCGTTGACTCTTGCGTTCTTTGCGCTAGAGTTCGAACTTCATCAGCGACGACCGCAAACCCACGCCCCGACTCACCCGCACGCGCAGCCTCAATCGCAGCGTTCAGTGCCAATAGGTTGGTTTGATCGGCAATGTCATTGATGACCTTCAAAATGGTCTCAATGTTGGCCGTCGCCGACTCAAGCCCTTGCACTTCTTCAACCGCTTGATCGATGCGAGCAGAAAGCATGTCGATCGAGGCTGTGGTGTCACTCACCACCGAGGTACCATCAAGCGTTGCTTCATCGGCCTCACGCGCGGCAGCTGCAGCACCTTGTGCATTGTTGGCCACTTCCGTCGCGGTGACCGCCATCTCGTTCATCGCAGTCGCCAACTGTTCAAGCTCTTGTAACTGACTGCGCATTGCTTCGGCAGATTCGTGCGAGCCTTGAACCGTCATCTCTGTGCCGCGTAGGATCTCTGCACCGATCGCTTTCGATTGTTGAATCTGTTGCTGCAACGTTTCCGTGAACTGGTTAAAGCCATACGCAAGCTCGGCAAACTCTTTATCTGTGTTGGTATCAAGACGTTTGGTCAAATCCCCTTGCCCAGATGCCACATCTTGAATCGCCGCGTTGAGTGTACCTAGTGGGCGCATCAACACTTTGATGAGGAAGGTCAGGCCAAGAATACTCAACACCACACCGATAATCACGTAAATGATCGAGCTATTACGCATATCGCTGATGGCTTTAAACGCGACGCTTTCATCGACAATCGCGCCAATGTACCAGTTTTCACTGGGAACATGCGCCAATTTAATAAGGAAATCTTTACCGTCTTGCGTGATGCGCTGTTCACCCTCTTGAAGCGTTACTTCAGGCAGGTAGGTCGACAAGTTCTCGCCGTTAAAGTCCGAGTTAGGGTGCGCAATGGTCGTGCCATCACCTGAGATAATAAACAGGTAACCCGCATCATGAAGATTGGCTGTGTTGACCAAATCCGCCAAGCCACCCAGTTCCATGTCATAGAACATACCGGCGACCATTTTGCCGTTTTCTTTCACTGGCGTGCCGATCGAAATAATGACTTTCTTCGATGAGACATCCACGTATGGCGCAGTGACAATCAACGCCCCTTTGGCTTTCGCATCTTTATACCAAGGACGAACGCGAGGGTCATAACTTGAGTCCGCTTCCCATCCATCGTCGTTTTCGACCACAGACCCATCGGACTCATAACCATATCCCACAGCAAGAAAGCTCGATTTCAAATTGGGCTGCTCAAGGATTTCACTCACACGTGCTTTATTGAATGGGTCTAACTGCAACACTTCAGTCGACGAGCGGGCCAACGATTTTTTCGCTTCCATCTCGGACACCACCGTGTTTCTTACGCCGTTAACGATTTCGCTCAAGCTGACATCCACCAGCTCCTCGACTTCGTTTTTCACAATGGACAGTTGCTGGACGGACAACAGGGCGACCGTCACAAATAGCAGCGCGGACGATGCGGCGACAATCTTTTGACTAAATCTCATAACTTCCCTCGAAAAATGTATAGGTCGTTCGTATTATTGTAGTTATATCTATCGACTGTGCTGACGTTGACTTGAGTAAATTCTTATAGAAACGATAGCTTGTAAACAAAAAGAGTGAATTTTTTCACTCAACCCTTCAATATTTCATCGCTCTATCAGGCAACTCCTACCTAACTGTATAAATCTAGCTGCATAAACCAGATAATTCAAAAGTACTAGTCGACTTTTTTGTCACCTAGCCCTTATGCAACCTCGCCTCGTCCACATTGGGTTTGTTCGGTACACCTCCCTTGGCAATATCGAGGTTTTATCGAATAAAATTCTGCCCTAATATGAATAGTGCATAAAAAATAACGCCGCTAGAGTTTTAACTCTAGCGGCGTTATTTCACCGACAACTGACGACTTACTAAGAAATAATATTCTCTTCTTCACTACTCGGAAGAGCACGCCATACCGCTTTAACCAAAGTGGCCAGAGGAATTGCGAAGAAGACCCCCCAAAAACCCCACAATCCGCCAAAGACTAAAACAGCAACGATGATCGCCACCGGATGTAAGTTGACCGCTTCAGAAAACAGAACCGGAACCAACACATTGCCATCTAACGCTTGGATTATGCCGTAAGCCAACAGCAGCCAGTAGAATTGTGGTGTGAATCCCCATTGGAACAATCCGACCATAGCCACTGGCAAGGTAACGGCAGCCGCGCCAATATAAGGAATGAGCACAGAAAGCCCGACAGACACCGCCAATAACACCGCGTAACGCAGATCCAAAATCGCAAACGTAATGTAGCTCACGCCACCCACAATCAGGATTTCCATCACTTTGCCGCGAATGTAGTTGGAGATCTGCTCATTCATCTCAAGCCACACTTTGTTGGCGAGACGACGATTTCTCGGCAGTACGCCACTGGCCATCTCTAGCATCTCTTGCTTATCTTTCAATAGGAAAAACACCAACAGTGGCACGAGAACCAAATACACAGCCAATGTGGCCAAGCTCACCAAAGACGCCAACGACCCTTTGACAACGCTTTCTCCCATTCCCAATACTTGATTTTTCGTGTTGCTCACCAGAGATTCGACGATCTGGAAATTCTCAAGTTCTGGATAGCGCTTAGGCAACTCAGCAATGACTTTTTGTAAACCGACATACATGGTGGGAATATCATTGATGAGGTTGCCGACCTGTTGCCAAATCGTTGGTACCAGACCAAATACAGCCACCAGCATAATGCTGATAAAGCCCAGAATCACCACCACCACCGATAAGGTGCGGGGCAGCCCAACTCGGGTCAACTGATTGACCGGCCATTCAAGTAAATAAGCCAACACGATCGCCACCAACAAAGGCGCAATCAAGTTGCCGAAAAAGTAGATAGTAATAAAACCAAAGAGCAGTATGGCCACTAGGCTCACGGCATGAGGATCAGAGAAGCGTCGCTTGTACCAGCGATTGATCATTTCAAGCATTTAACTGTTTTCCCTTGTGACATCTAGACAAAGAGTAACATGCAAAGCGAAGTGGCCTTCTTGGGGTTGGCAGTCATGTTGCCACCCTTTCGCCGTAACAAAACGCTGAATATCCTTCAACGATTGCGGGTCAGAGGTAAGAAGTGATGCTGAACTCTGCTCATGAAGCGATGTGAGGTAACGTTTGGCTAATAACAGCGCCATCGGGCACCGCTCCTGGCGCAGATCCAAAATATTGGGTTCCATTCTTCCGCTCGATGCATATTATATCGTGAAGTATTGTATAGTGTTTTTTTAAAAGAGACAGTGTAAATAGAGGCGGCTAGACAAACTTTGACCGCTATTTGACTCTCCCTCAACCAACTAAGAGAATGACGGGTAACACAGGGAGACCACCGAGACATTGCACTCGAAACCAACCGCAAAACTCGGTGTCCAAGCAGTAAGTGCAGCTCAGCTTGCTGTCGAGACAATATCCACGGAGCATTTCAGGAAATTTATGCTTAAACGTACGCGTTCTATCGTTTGCTTGTGTGTAGCGACTGTTTTAGGGACATCTACCGCCAGCTTCGGCCCTGTTACACCTGTGTATGCCAACACAATAGACTTGCCCGACATTGGTACTGCCGCCAGTGGCACCTTGACGATTGCGCAAGAGATGCAATACGGCGACGCCTACATGCGCATGTTGAGAAACGGCCAGCCGATCGTCAATGACCCAGTTCTCAACGAATATATCGACGCTTTAGGCCATCGATTGGTGGCGAATGCGGACGATGTGAAAACCCCCTTCACCTTTTTTATGATCCGCGACCGCAACATCAACGCCTTTGCCTTCTTCGGTGGTTATGTCGCGTTACACAGCGGATTATTTTTGCATGCACAGAGTGAAAGTGAACTCGCCTCCGTCGTGGCGCACGAAATCGCTCACGTCACGCAGCGTCATTTAGCGCGCAGTATGGAAGATCAAGCCAGACGTTCACCTGCCACCATGGCGGCTCTCGCGGGAGCCCTTCTACTTGCGATTGCGGCGCCAGAAGCGGGAATTGCGGCCATTACTGCGACAACCGCAGGCAGCATGCAGGGCCAAATCAACTACACGCGTTCGAACGAAAAAGAAGCGGATCGCTTTGGCATCGCCACGCTGGCGAAAGCGGGATTTGACGTCAACGCCATGCCACGCTTTTTCAGTCGCTTAGCGGATGAGTACCGTTACGCGAGTACGCCACCGCCAATGCTGCTCACTCACCCGTTACCTGAAGATCGCATCACCGATAGCCGAGCTCGTGCACAAAACTATCCGGCAAGACGGGTCGATTCGTCGCTCGATTATCATTTAGCGCGCGCGCGTATCGTCGCCCGCTATGCGGGTATCAGTTCGAAAGCGGCACTCGATTGGTTTGAGCGCACTGAGGCAAAAGCAGAGCCCGAGATTAAACGCGCATTCCAATACGGTCGAGCACTGGTACAAATGGACAACAACCAACTCGACGAAGCGAGCAAAACCCTGCATGAACTCTATAAGCAGCAACCGAACAATCATTTTTACCTCGATGCGATGAGCGATCTCTATATCGCACAAAAAACACCTGAGAAAGCCAAAACGCTGTTAGAGCAAGCTCTGAAAGCAACACCAAATAACCCCGTCCTGACCATCAACTACGCCAACGTCTTGATGCAAATGGATAAGAATCAAGACGCGTCCAAAGTATTGCAGCGCTATACCCACGACAACCCAAATGATGTCAACGGATGGCACTTGCTCTCGGAAGCCAGCATTCATTTAGGTTACAGTGACGAAGATTTGGCCGCGCGTGCGGAGATTTTGGCGTTGAAAGCCAACTGGAACAAAGCAATTCAGTATTACACCCAAGCGAGCCAACTCGCTGACCTTGGCAGCCTAAAACAGGCGAGATACGATGCACGCATTGACCAACTTATGATTCAGCGTGATCGCTTTATGGCGCTGCAATAACACAAGTTCTAACGATAACAATAATGGAGAAAAACTATGTCTGTCGTGATTTATCACAACCCTCGCTGCTCAAAAAGCCGTCAAACACTGGCGCTATTGGAAGAAAACGGTGTCGAGCCACACATCGTCAAATATCTTGATCAAACCCCAAATGTCGATGAACTCAAGATACTCTTTAGCCAACTCGGCTTCTCTGAAGTTCGTGACATGATGCGCACCAAAGAAGAGATTTACAAAGAGCTGCAACTGGCCGATGCCGACGATGAAACCCTGTTTCGCGCAATGGCGGAACATCCGAAGTTGATTGAGCGACCTATTGTTGTCAACAAAGGTCATGCCAAACATGGCCGACCACCAGAGCAGGTGCTTGAGCTACTATGAGCTGCCGCCTGATTGTCCTCTACTACAGTCGACACGGTGCAACCCGCTCTCTCGCACAGCAGATTGCGCGAGGCATTGAGTCGATTGACGGTTGTGAAGCGTTGCTTCGCACCGTCAACGAGATAGAGAGCCGCGATGATCCCCTCGATCCCATTATTACTCTGGACGAGTTGAAAAACTGCGCGGGGCTTGCGATGGGCAGCCCTGTATGGTTTGGCAATATGGCTGGTGCGTTAAAGCACTTTTGGGATAAGACGACACCATTATGGCTAGCGGGCGATCTGATTGATAAGCCCGCTTGTGTCTTCACCGCATCCTCATCCATGCACGGCGGCCAAGAAACCACCTTGCAGTCTATGATGTTGCCGCTACTGCACCATGGGATGTTGATTTTGGGGATTCCTTATTCTGAGCCAGCTCTGCATACCACATGCTCTGGTGGCACGCCTTATGGCGCCAGTGCGGTCACTACACATCAACCACGCACCTTGTCGCAAGACGAAATAGCATTAGCTCAGCAAGTCGGCAAACGTCTTGCCCGCTGCGCACTTCAATTAAAGGAACTCTAACCATGCAAGAGATGCAAGCGACCACAAAACGATACCGTTTCATGGCGCTGCTTGGCAATCTGGCGCTGCTCGCTTGGATTGGACTGTGGCAATTATCGTTATCGCCTCACCCTCACCTCAACAGCACCACACTCGCGATTGCTTGGGCTATCCCACTGCTGCTGCCTATGCCAGGGATTTTGGCCGGCAAACCATATACACACGCATGGGCAAACTTTGTTTTAATGCTCTACTTCCTGCACGCTTTGACCATCCTTTGGATTGACGACGGCGAACGTTATTTAGCACTGGTTGAACTGCTACTCACCAGTCTCGCGTTTGCTGGCAACATCCTTTATGCACGAGCACGGGGACAAGAGTTGGGCATGAAACTAAAAAGATTGTCCAAAGTGGAAAAAGAAGAGCGTGCTAAATTCGGCACTGAAGATAAGTCTGAGGGATAAGGTCACACTGATGGTCACCCATCTAGCCAACTCACCCTTATACTCCGGGTAAAAAACGACAAAAGGGGCGGATCATCCAGCCCCTTTCTCATCTCAAATCTTGATGTGGTTTACTCTACTACCTCAATAGGTTCAATCTCCACACCTTCAGTCTCTGCCACTGCTTCGTTGGCAGAGACGTCACTGTCTGGCTGGATCAGTAGCGGCTCAGGTTGATACGGTTTACCTTGCCACTGGAACAGCAGCACCGTTTCAGTCTGAATAAGCGGGGCTGAAGCCGCCAGCGAACTCTCTGTCGCCACAAGAGTTGAATCGGCCGTCGTCGTATCGCTAGGCTGATTGAGCTCATCGCTGCCTTGCACTGGCAACGTTGGCGTGAGCTCCCCTACCTCGGGTTCAGTTTGAATAAACTGGGTCTCCAGTTGCGTCACTTCGAGTGCAGAGACCTGCTGCTCAAACTCTTCAACACTGGCAAGCAAGTGGACATCAAACGTCACCTGATTGCCTTGAATTTTGATGATGTCTAACGAGGCGACTGAGCTCAGTGCCTTGAGCTTATTCTCAAGTTGGAAAAAGCCCATCGCGTCATTGAGTTCAATAAAGCGTGCTTTCACGGACTCAGAAGACTCACTCGCCACCAGCACCGCACTCTTTTTCGCGTAGTAGTCGCTGATTTGGTTAATCATTTTATTCGCCGCATCTGCACCATTATTGGCGCCGCTAATCGGTGCTTGACGAGTCACCCCTATGGTCGCAGGCTTTTGATCGTATAACGTCCAACGTAGTGATTCGCCTTGCACTTTCACCACTAAGACAGCATCAACCGGGTAGCGCTGACTCGCTTGACCCACTGGCTGAATAAAGCCGCCCCACAAGTCTGAGACAGCCACTCCGGTAACGTCATCAAAATCGCCAACCGGTACGGTCACGGGCAAGCCTCGCTCTCGCGCTTGCTGCTGCAAGTTGACCAGTGTCTCAGAGCGAGAATGCTCCCAGATGATGGTGCGATCGTAGGGCGTCTCTTCCACCATCCAAACTAAAACGTTCGCACGTGTTGCTGGCCAAAGCGGCAGTTGCGCTTGACTGAGTAGAGAGCGAATATGAGGGCCGCTAAACGACATACGCAGTGAGGTCTCCTCACCGATTTTGCCGTAGCCGAGTTGAGAAACGTACTGAGCGCTCTGAGAGAGGGCCTTCTTGACGACTTCGTTATCCGCAGCTTGCGGGTCGCCAGACGCGCGAATGATGACTTGCTTCATCCCAGCTTCGCGAGCTCGGGTATCGGCGTTATTCTCGCTTTGATCGATGACGATTTCAGCTCGGTAAAGATCCACATTGGTCAAGGCCATCGCTGGCAAACCCATCAGTCCGAGCGCGAGTAAAGCTAAACGGCGCATACATTTCCTACATCTAATCGAATTCACAAACAGCGATGATAAGCAACTATCCGCTGCGGGGCAACTTTCCCGGTCGGTTGGCAGCAGCAAGCGCGATATGGCTAACACTCTCCTCGTAGCCACTCTCGGAGTGAAACAGCAACGCACGGATTAAAATAGCAAAGCACCGAGTAAACGCAGTTCACCTGCCTATTCAAACGAGCAATATTTGATCAAGCTCAGATTGCAATCGTTTGCTTTAATGTTAAAATCTCGCGATTTTATTTTTAGTACCTATGCTCTATCGCTATGTACTAGACCGAAACTATCCGCTTTACAAAGGAATGACGACATGAAAAATGCCATTCAAGGCGCACAAATGCTGTTTGTTGCGTTTGGGGCCCTGGTTCTCGTCCCGCTGCTGACGGGACTCGACCCTAGCGTTGCCCTCTTCGGTGCTGGCCTTGGTACCTTACTCTTTCAATTAATGACTCGCCGCTCTGTTCCCATCTTCCTCGCCTCCTCCTTCGCTTTTATCGCCCCTATCCTTTACGGAGTACAAACCTGGGGGGTACCAGCCACTATGGGTGGTTTGATGGCCGCTGGCTTGGTGTATGTCGCAATGGGTGGTCTAATCAAACTTCGTGGGGTTGAGATTATCCATAAATTGCTGCCTCCCGTTGTGGTTGGGCCGGTCATTATGGTGATTGGTCTTGGATTGGCGCCCGTCGCCGTCAATATGGCACTGGGTAAAGGGGGCGATGGCACCCAACTGATTGATGGACAAGCGGCGCTAGTAATCTCTTCTGTTTCACTGCTCACCACGATTCTACTGAGTGTCTTTGCCAAAGGCTTCCTCAAGCTCACCCCTATTTTGGGGGGCATTGTGGTGGGATACTGCCTGAGCTTGGGCTACGGCATTGTCGATTTCACGCCGGTCAAAGAAGCGGCATGGTTTGCGCTACCAAACTTCACGGCGCCTGAATTTAACATTAACGCCATTCTATTTATGATTCCCGTTGCCATCGCGCCAGCGGTGGAGCACGTTGGGGACATGCTGGCCATTTCAAACGTCACCGGAAAAGACTACCTGAAAAAGCCCGGCCTTCATCGCACGATTGCAGGGGACGGGGTCGCGACGATGGCGGCATCACTGTTTGGTGCGCCACCCAACACCACCTACTCAGAGGTGACAGGTGCGGTTATGCTGACCAAAGCCTTCAATCCTGTGATCATGACCTATGCTGCAGTGACGGCTATTGTCCTTGCGTTGGTCGGCAAGCTTGGCGCTGCGCTGCAAACCATCCCTATGCCAGTGATGGGCGGTATCATGATTCTGTTGTTTGGCTCAATTGCGACCGTGGGATTGAACACCTTAATCAAAAATCACGTCGATTTGCACAAATCTCGTAACCTTGTCATCGTTGCCATTACCTTAGTCTTTGGTATTGGTGGTATGGCGTTTGGCATCGGTGAGTTCAGTCTCCAAGGCGTGAGCCTCTGTGGTATCGTCGCGATTGTGCTAAATCTGGTTCTTCCAAAAGATCTGGGTGAAAACCACGTCGTCGACAACGCACAAATGGAAGAGGAAGAAGCGCGCTAATCCACGCTCAGCCTTCACAAAGATTGGCAAACTGGCCCTGGGTCAGCTTTGCCAAATCTTGCGCCGCCAATTCGATTTCCAACCCTCGCTTACCTGCACTGACACAGATCGTTTCACGCTCCAACGCACTATGATGGATAAACGTCGCCAATCGCTTCTTTTGCCCGAGCGGGCTGATTCCGCCCACAATATACCCTGTCACTGTTTGCGCAATAGCCGGATCGGCCATCTCTGCTTTTTTAGCCTTTGCCGCTTTTGCCGCCTGCTTCAAATTGAGTTTTTGGTTAACAGGTATCACAGCGACAGCGAGGTTTTTCGCCTCACCATTGAGTGAAAACAGTAGAGTTTTAAACACGCTATTGGGATCTTGCCCTAATGCTTGTACGGCTTCGAGCCCGTAACTCTCGGCACGCGCGTCGTGCTGATACTGGTGTATTTGATGAGGAATTTTGCGTTTTTTAGCAAGATTGATCGCTGGGGTCATACACACTCCGAGAATAAAAAAGCGCAGCTCTAGGCTGCGCATTCAGTTAATAAGATTTAGCTTGTTAGGTCAATTACTTGTAAACCATCTCACCTGCTGGTGCGTATTGGTTTACATCTACTGGGCTGTTCGCCTCTAGGTAGTCTTTGAGCACTTCTGCATCAACGAAGCCCGTGTTGACGTGACCTGGGTGGTCCGTCAGCTTAGGGTAGCCATCGCCCCCTGCAGCATTGTAGCTTGGTACTGTGAAGCGGTAAGTGCCGTCAAGACGCAACTGTTTACCACCGATAAACACGTTTGACACTTCACCGTTTTCCACTGTCATTGAAATGCCGGCAAACTGAGCGTAAGCGCCAGAGTCCACTGGCTTGGTCGCCACAACGTTGAGGTAATCCAACACTTCTTGGCCAGACATATCGGTGTAGGTCAAAATGTTGGCAAACGGCTGAACCGTTAGTACGTCTTTGTAGGTCACGTCACCGCCTTCAATCGAGTCACGCACGCCACCTGAGTTCATCACAGCAAAATCCGCTTTGGCACGTTGCATGTGCGAGGTCGCGATCAAACGGCCTAAGTTGGTCTGTTGGAAACGAACCACATTACGATCCCCTTCCAGCTTGCCATTGGTCTCTGCGATCTTCACATTCAACTGAGCTTGACCTTGCTCTTGGTAAGGACGCAAAAACTCGAGCAGTTCGCTGTCTTCGGCAATCTCGTCTTCGATAAAGACGCGTTTTGATTCGCCATCCACTTTGACTTTTTTCTTCAAGTTGACCGGAATCAGGTCGTAGCTCACCATCTGCAGTTCACCGTTACGGAACTCATAGTCCGCGCGACCGACGTATTTGCCCCACTCGTGCGCTTGGACAATGTAGGTGCCATTTTGCATGTCCGGTTTACACTCATCGGATGGCGCGAAGTTTTTCTTCACGACATTTGGCGCTTCCATACAGACTGGCTCTTGGGAGTGACCACCCACAATCATATCCAGAGAACCTTCATCTAGGTAACGAGCCAAAGCCACATCACCCGGTGCGTTCACGCCACGCTTACCATCTTCGTAGTGGCCCATGTGAGTCACAGCGAAAATCAGATCTGGCTTTTCCGTTTCTTGTAGCTCAGCGATCAGCTTCTTCGCTTCTTCTTTCGGGTCGCGGAAATCGATGCCAGCAATAAACTCTGGGTTACCGATTTTCGCCGTATCTTCGGTAGTTAAACCGATGACGGCAATCTTAATACCTTGCTTATTGAACATCTGGTATGCCTGGAACATACGCTCGCCCGTAGCTTTGTCGTAGATGTTAGCGGACAGCATTGGGAAGTTGGCCCACTCTTTTTGCTTGAACAACACCTCAAGTGGGTTATCAAACTCGTGGTTACCAAGCGCCATCGCATCATAGCCGATTTTGCTCATGCCTTTGAAATCGGGCTCCGCGTCTTGCAAGTCAGATTCTGGCACGCCAGTGTTGATGTCACCACCAGACAACAGCAGCACGCTGCCGCCTTGTGCAGTGATATCAGCACGCAACTCATCGATCAGAGTTTTACGCGCGGCCATCCCATACTCGCCGTATTTGTTCTGCCAAAAACGACCGTGGTGGTCATTGGTGTGAAGGACGGTGAGCTTGTACGTTGTGTCTGCTTCCCACTCGTGCTGCGGTGCGGTGGCACAGCCAGCCAGAGTTGCCAGAATTGCTGCGCTTATAGCGCTTTTTACGATCAGGCGTTGCTTCATTGTCATACCTTTTGAACTTGGGGGTTTCCACTGCCGAAATTACTGTGCTCTCAACGAGTTAAACGGAGTCAAAAAACGGCTCTGAGAACAGTAAAACTTGAACTAGTTTAAATTAAGGGTTCTTGCGCAACAGTCTGTTTTCATATTTATGATGTATCGATCACTTTATTTCGCTTGAAAGGATGAAACAAACCACAGAGTTTTCATTGGCCGCATCAAGCGATCACAGGCAAACGTTTAGCTTATTGATGGTCTCCCAAGCTTGATTTTGCGACAGAGAGCGTTTAACCAACAGTTTTGCACCCATTGTCCAACGTTCACCGCCTATAAACGAAAAAAGCCAGCAAATGCTGGCTTAATCGATGTTTTTCGCGACAGACTATTTAATGTCGATCGGAGCAAAACCCTTAATCAAATCATCAAGGGCTTTCATTTGCGCCAAGAAAGGCTCCAGTTTATCTAGCGGCAGCGCAGAAGGACCGTCGCAACGCGCCTTATCTGGATCAGGGTGAGCCTCGATAAACAAACCGGCGATACCGGTTGCAAGGCCGGCTTTCGCAAGCTCGACCGTTTGCTCACGACGACCACCAGATGCCGCGCCAGACGGGTCACGCATCTGTAATGAATGGGTCACATCGAAAATAATCGGGCTACCATTGGAGGCTTTTTTCATAACGCCAAAGCCCAACATATCCACCACCAAGTTGTCGTAGCCGTGGCAAGAACCGCGCTCACACAAAATCACCTGCTCATTGCCACACTCAGCAAATTTCTCGACGATATTGCCCACTTGACCTGGACTCATAAATTGCGGTTTCTTGACATTGATTACGGCGCCCGTTTTCGCCATCGCTTGCACGAGATCGGTTTGACGCGCAAGAAACGCAGGCAACTGAATAACATCAACCACATCGGCAACAGGCTGAGCTTGCGCTTCAGTGTGGACATCCGTGATGATTTTTACGCCAAATGTCTCTTTGAGCTCTTGGAAAATCTTCATGCCCTCTTCTAGGCCTGGCCCACGGTAAGAGTGTACCGAGCTGCGGTTGGCCTTATCGAAAGAGGCTTTAAATACGTAAGGAATACCAAGTTTGTCAGTGACCTTCACGTAGTGCTCACAAATTTGCATCGCAAGATCGCGCGACTCGAGCACATTCATGCCCGCAAATAGGGTAAACGGCTTGTCGTTGGCAACGGGGATATCGCCAACCTGAACGATTTTCTGTTCCATTTTGTTCTCTCTTTATTTAGTCACTGCGCTTAACAACCACAGTGGTTTGTGTGCGTTGGCGGCAAACACCGCCTAGCGCTAGTGTAAAGTGACGCGCGTATCGCTCATCGCGTTGACTTGGCTCTTGAGCAGTTCAGACGCCGGGTCATCAGGGCATTGGTCAATAAAATACTGATAATCATTGAGTGCAATTTGATGACAATCAAGCTGCTGATAGATAAAACCACGGTCGCGGATTTCATAAGGGTCATCCGGGACAAACGTCAGCGCCAAGTCGGTACATTTTAACGCTAAAGTGTAGCGCTCTTCACGCAGCAGCGCCGATTTAATCAATGCTAGCCAGCGACCAATCACGGTTGGATTGTCCGCTTCTTTAAGGTGTTCAGATTTGAGTGTCGCCAACGGACCGCTGTGCCCTATCAACCAAGCGCCCAACGTGTGCTCACACACGTACTCGCCATTAAAAGGATTGATGTAACGCGCCGGCTCACCGAACCACTCCAGTTTGAGCAAAAACTGGGTAGGAAACGTGACGGCCTTAAGAGGAAAGTCCAGTTGACGGCCAAGATAAAGCAGCAGCGAGCCTAAACTCACCGGAATCCCCTTGCGCCGCTTTAGCACTTTATCGACAAAAGCATTAGCGGAGTCGAAGTAGGCATCTTGATCGCCGCGAAATCCCCACTCATGGTAGAAAAGTCGCAATAGCGCATCAAAACGTTGCTTCTCATCATACTCGTGGCTTAGCGCCAGCTCAGCTTCTTTAACCAAACGAAGTAATTCTGCCTCTGCCCACGCCACTTGAGTGTCTGAATTGATGGCCTTATTCAATGCCAAAGCGCCTTCTACCAGCTCCATTGCATCAAAATCTTCGTCAAATAACTCCAGCATATCTCGCCTAACCACCTGCTTTGTTGTCTATCTTAGTGTTTTTCTCGTTCTGGTTGATTAACCAAAAAACATCGGCGTTTTGGTGACGGCGACTTTGCCCGCCATCGCCAACCACCCGAGCGCGCCCAAAAAGGAGAACGTGCGCAGCAGTTTGTTTCGGCCCAGTTTCAAGGCGAAAAAACCAAGGGCAATGTACGCCAGCACGCAGGTTAACTTTTCTGTTAACCATGGGGCCGCTGGTGTGAACGGAATGAAGCCCGTGATGACAATCAGATAAATACCTGACAACAGCAAGAAGGTGTCATTAATGTGAGGAAACACTTTGAGAAACTTGTTCTCGAGTAGCTTTGAGTTGGCCATCATCAGTGCAAATCGTACCGAAAGCAGCGTGGCGCTGATGGCAATGGTCAATAGGTGAAAATGCTTTAATCCTTCGTACATGTTCTCTTCTCTATTTTTTATCTCTATGAGTCAGCAACGTGGCAACCTATGGTTACTCGATCGTTACCGCCGTAATCCTTGAGGGTGTCGATTTGGCGATAGCCATTGGCTTGCAGAATCTCTCGCACCGCCTTACCTTGCTCAAACCCATGCTCAAACATCAACCAGCCATTCGACAGCAAATACTCGCGTGCCGCTCTCGCGATCCATTTGATGTCTGCGAGGCCTTCATCCTCAGCCACTAGCGCACTCAAAGGCTCAAACCGCACATCACCTTGCGTCAAATGTGGGTCACTCTCTTCGATATAAGGAGGATTAGACACAATCAAAGCAAACTGCGTACCAGCTTCAATAGGTTCGAACCAACTACCCGCTAAGAACGCAGCATTGGTGATGCCAAGACGCTCTGCGTTGCGAGTGGCTAAGTCGCGTGCGTCATCCTTGAGGTCAACCCCGATTACCTTACGCTGAGGGCACTCACTGGCTAGCGCCAAGGCAATGGCGCCCGTTCCTGTGCCCAAATCCAGAATCGGCCCTTCAATGTCTGGCGCTTTATCGAGCGCAATTTCGACTAAACGCTCAGTATCAGGCCGTGGGATCAAGGTCGATGGCGACACCAGTAGTGGCAGAGACCAAAACTCTCTTTCACCCAAAATATACGCCACAGGCTCTCCCGCGCAGCGGCGCACTAATAGTGCATCTAAAGCGGCAAGCTGCGCGTCGTCGAGTGTTTTTTCTGGCCAAGTGAACAAAAAGGAACGCGGTTTCTCCAACGCGTGGCAAAGCAGTACCGCCGCATCAAGCGCTGGCGACTCACTGCCGCTTTGCTCAAGTTGCTGAGTCGCTCGCGCAAGCGCTTGTTCCACCGTGGTGATCGTCATATCAAGCTCATCTCCATTCCGTAGTAACGGAATGCCATTAATGGTTTTCAGCTAATGCGGCTAACTGATCCGCTTGGTGCTCTTGGATCACTGGGTCAACCAAGCTCACCAAATCCCCTTCCATCACTTCGTTCAAACGGTAAATGGTCAGGTTAATACGGTGATCAGAAACGCGGCCTTGTGGATAGTTGTAGGTACGAATGCGATCGCTTCGATCCCCTGAACCCAACAGGTTGCGACGAGTGTCTGACACTTCAGCCGCACGTTTTGCCTCTTCCGCTTGAATGATGCGCGCCGCCAACACCGCCATCGCTTTCGCTTTGTTTTTGTGTTGAGAACGCTCGTCCTGACACTCGACTACCGTGCCTGTTGGTAAGTGAGTAATACGAATCGCCGAGTCCGTGGTGTTGACGTGCTGACCACCGGCACCTGACGCTCGGAAGGTATCAATTTTCAGATCTGCCGCTTTGATTTCAGGAATCTCCGCTTCTGGAATTTCCGCCATCACCGCGACGGTACATGCTGAGGTATGCACACGACCTTGCGACTCGGTTGCCGGTACGCGCTGCACGCGATGACCGCCTGACTCAAATTTCAAGATGCCGTAAGCGCCTTCACCGCTCACTTTGGCAATCATCTCTTTGTAACCACCATGCTCGGCTTCACTGGCAGACATCACTTCGATGCGCCAGCCTTTCTTTTCAGCAAACTTACTGTACATACGGAACAGATCACCGGCAAAAATGCCCGCTTCATCGCCGCCCGCACCCGCACGAATCTCAAGGAAACAGTTGCGATCGTCATTAGGATCTTTTGGCAGCAGTAGAATCTGCAGCTCCGCTTCCAGACGCTCAATCGCGTCTTTGGCCGCTGAGATCTCTTCTTGCGCCATTTCACGCATCTCTTCGTCGTCTTCATTGGCCATATCTTGCGCCGCGACTAAGTCTTCTTGAGCTTGTTGGTAAGCTTGGAAACACTGAGTGACTTCTTCAAGTTGCGAGTACTCTTTCGACAGAGCACGGAATTTATCTTGGTTACCAATCACATCCGGATCGCCAAGTAAGTGTTGAACTTCTTCGTAACGTTCAACCAGTGTTTCTAGCTTAGTTAGAATCGAGGGTTTCATATTGTATTTCTCAAGATAGGGTAAGTGGGCACAATCAATAACGTAAGGGCACGGCAAAGTGACTCCGCTAGTTATCGTCTAGGCCTAAACTTTGTCTAATGATAGCAAGCTTTGCAGGCTCGCCCTGCTCCGCAGCACTTTGCATGGCGCGCGTCGGAGCGTGAATCAATCGGTTGGTCAATTTGTTGCTGAGTTCATGGAGCAGTTTTTCAGGATCGGCACCGGTTGCCAATGCTTGTAAGCTTTTCGCCAACAACTCTTCACGAATGGCATTCGCGCTGCGGCGATAATCGCGGATGCTATCTACCGCCTGCAACGAGCGCAGTGAAGACATAAACGCCGCGCTCTCTTCGCTGACAATCGCTTCGGCTTGAATGGCTTCCACTTTGCGCTGCTCGATGTTGCTGTCTATGATCGACTGCAAATCATCGACGGTGTAAAGGTACACATCGCTCAAATCGCCGACCTGAGATTCAACATCACGCGGTACGGCGATATCAACAAACAACATAGGACGGTGACGTCTTGCCTTGATGGCACTTTCCACCATGCCTTTGCCGATAATCGGTAGCGGGCTAGCCGTCGAGCTGATCACAATGTCAGCTCGGCCAAGATGCTCTGGAATCTCGGGCAAACTGATGATCTCAGCGCCAAACTCGCGCGCCAGTGGCAAGGCCCGCTCTCGGGTTCGGTTAGCCACGATCATCTTTTTACAGCCATTGGCAGAGAGGTGTTTAGCGACCAGTTCAATCGTCTCGCCAGCGCCCACCAACAGCACGGTGGAGGCTTCAAGCGATTCGAAAATGTGCTTCGCCAACGTACAAGCGGCGTAGGCAACCGAGACCGCTTGGCCGCCGATGTCCGTCTCTGTGCGCACGCGCTTGGCAACGGAAAAGGTTTTTTGAAACAGCTTCTCCATCGCGCTGTCCACCGAGCGGTGTTCACGCGAATCGGCATACGCTTGTTTCACCTGACCTAGAATTTGCGGCTCGCCCAAAACAAGCGAGTCTAACCCGCACGAAACACGCATCAGATGCTTGATAGCGGCCTGCTCTTCATGGATGTATAAACTGGGCTTTAACTCTTCAGGGCTGACCTGATGAAACTGAGATAACCACTCAATAAGCTTGCTTTTACCGGAGGATTTGACATCGCAGTAGACTTCCGTTCGGTTACAGGTAGAGACAATCACGCTGCCATTGACGGCGGCATTGTCGCTCAGTTGCTTGAGTGCTTCAGGCAGCTTTTCCGGTCCAAAGGCAACTTTTTCACGAAGTTCCACTGAGGCCGTGTTGTGATTGATACCTATAGCAAGCAAAGACATGTATTCGAAGGTTCTCTGAATCAGGCAGTTAACAAATGAGGACGGAATTTTACTTTATGCCCCAAGTTAATGAAAGGGCATTGAGGATATGTTTTCATGAGTTCGTGATATCAATGATATAGTGATTCCCATGGCAGCAGAAGAAACGGACAAATTATCAGCAATGACGCTCTATTTGCGACCCCTAATCCTTGCGCTTATGACGCTTGTGTTACTTAATGGCTGTGCGACGATGGAGAGCACCACCAACGTGCAGTGGCAAACTCATCAACAACAGCTTGCGGCCATCGAGCAATACCGAGCCAATGGCAAGCTGGGCTACATCGCCCCAGACCAAAGACAATCGCTCAATTTCCAGTGGCACCATGCCAGTGAATCGAATCGCCTCAGGCTGACCACCTTCCTCGGCCAAACCGTGTTACTGCTAGAAGACACGCCCACCATGGCCAAAGTGGAGACCATGGATGAGCAAACCTTTCAAGCGCCGAGTGCTCAAACTCTGATTGAACACTTAACCGGTCTGTCGATTCCCGTTGATTATCTCCATGACTGGCTATTGGGCCGCCCTACGCAAGCCGACGATTACACACTCAACCCAACTAACACGCTCGCTACCTTAACCAAAACGGTCAGCGGCCAAACCTGGCAGTTGGAATACCAACGGTATCAAGATGTGCTCGTCGCTGGGCTACCCACACCGTTACCACAACGCATTGCCCTTCGCCAAGGTGACACGACCATCAACATCATTATTTCGACTTGGACACTGAACTGATGATTACCCAAACCACCACTTGGCCCTCACCGGCCAAACTGAATCTCTTTCTCTACATCACAGGCCGACGAGCCAATGGTTACCATGAACTGCAGACGCTGTTTCAATTCCTTGAGTATGGCGATGAGCTAACCATCACCGCCAATCACAGTGGAAACATTACGCTCTCACCTGCTATCGAGGGCGTTGCGCTAGAGGACAATTTGATCTGGAAAGCGGCAATGGCACTGAAAAGTGCGAGTCAATGTCCACTCGGCGCTCATATCGAACTCAACAAAATTTTACCTATGGGCGGTGGCATTGGCGGCGGTTCCTCTAACGCCGCAACAACGCTTGTCGCGCTCAATCACTTATGGCAAACCGAACTGAGCGACGATGCTCTCGCCGAGATTGGATTGGCTCTAGGAGCAGATGTCCCAGTGTTCACCCGAGGTTTTGCCGCCTTTGCTGAGGGTGTGGGTGAGCAGCTAACGCCGGCATCGCCAGAGGAAAAGTGGTACTTAGTTATCAAACCCTCCGTAAGCATTGCGACGGTGGATATATTCACCCATCCAGATTTGTGCAGAAATTCACCAAAGCGAGCGCTGACAACCCTTCTCGCCGATCCTTACGGAAACGATTGCGAAAAAATTGTTCGAATGCTTTACCCAGAGGTTGATAAGCAACTTTCATGGCTGCTACAATATGCGCCGTCAAGATTGACTGGGACTGGATCGTGCATTTTTGCCGAATTTTCGAGCAAAAATGCGGCACAATCTGTCTTCGAAAAATTACCTGACGCCGTCTCGGCTTTTGTAGCCCAAGGGAAAAACATTTCGCCTTTACACGAGACTTTGGCTAAGTATCGCTTAGCCCACACACAATCTATCTAAAACTGGACGCAACCCTGAGGTTTCCACCGTGCCTGATATGAAGCTATTTGCTGGTAACGCTACACCTGAACTAGCCCAACGTATTGCTGATCGTCTATACATCTCCCTTGGTGACGCAACTGTTTCTCGTTTTTCTGATGGCGAAGTCGCTGTACAAATCAACGAAAACGTTCGTGGTAGCGATGTTTTCATCATCCAATCTACCTGCGCACCGACCAACGACAACCTAATGGAACTTGTAGTGATGATTGACGCAATGCGCCGCGCTTCAGCGGGCCGTATTACTGCAGTTATCCCTTATTTTGGTTACGCTCGCCAAGACCGTCGCGTACGTTCTGCTCGCGTGCCAATTACGGCAAAAGTTGTTGCTGACTTCCTGTCCAACGTCGGTGTTGACCGCGTTCTAACTATCGACCTACATGCAGAGCAAATCCAAGGCTTCTTCGATGTTCCTGTTGATAATATCTTCGGTACACCTGTACTGCTTGAAGACATGCAGGCTCGCGGCCTAGAGAACCCTGTCGTGGTTTCTCCAGACCTTGGCGGTGTTGTTCGCGCTCGCGCAACAGCAAAAGCACTGGGTGATATCGATATTGCTATCGTTGACAAGCGTCGTCCGCGTGCCAACGTCTCTGAAGTGATGAACCTGATCGGTGATGTAGAAGGTCGCGACTGCGTGATCGTCGATGACATGATCGATACAGGCGGCACACTGTGTAAAGCAGCAGAAGCGCTAAAAGAGCGCGGCGCGAAACGTGTCTTTGCTTACGCGACACACGCCGTTTTCTCTGGTAACGCAGCACAAAACATTGGTAACTCAGTGCTAGACCAAGTGATCGTTACTGACTCGATCACGCTACCTAAAGAAATGGAAGCGACCGGTAAAGTGACCTGCCTAAGCCTATCTCGCATGCTGGCTGAAGCGATTCGCCGCATCAGCAATGAAGAGTCTATCTCGGCGATGTTCAACTAATATCGCGCCTTGCTCCGATGTAAAAACACCCTACGGGGTGTTTTTTTATTGCGGCGATAAAATTGTGCTATCATACTGCGCTTTTTGAGATTGCAAGAGAGATCCTAACCTTGACTCAACCGATCAAACTTCTTGTCGGCCTAGCCAATCCTGGGCCTGAATACGCCAAAACTCGCCATAATGCAGGCGCATGGGTGGTAGAAGAACTCGCACGTATCCACACGGTCACCTTGAAGAACGAACCGAAATTCTTCGGTATGACCGGGCGCATACTGATCAATGGTCAAGATCTCCGCCTGCTGATCCCCACCACTTTTATGAATCTCTCCGGCAAAGCGGTCGCCGCTATGGCAAAGTTTTACCAAATTAAACCGGAAGAGATCATGGTGGCACACGATGAGCTCGACTTGCCACCTGGTGTAGCCAAGTTTAAAAAAGGCGGTGGACACGGTGGACACAACGGCCTGCGTGACACCATTAGCAAGCTTGGCAATAACAAAGATTTCTATCGCCTCAGGATTGGCATTGGTCACCCTGGGCACAAAGACAAAGTCGCTGGTTTTGTCCTTGGCAAAGCACCAGCAAAAGAGCAAGAACTGCTCGATGCAGCCGCCGATGAATCGGTCCGCTGTTTAGACATCCTTTTAAAAGATGGCTTAGCGAAAGCTCAAAACCGTCTACACACGTTCAAAGCTGAATAAGGTTACTATCATGGGTTTTAAATGTGGCATCGTTGGTCTCCCTAACGTAGGTAAATCAACTCTGTTTAACGCACTGACTAAAGCGGGTATTGAAGCAGCCAACTTCCCGTTCTGTACCATTGAACCAAACACAGGTGTGGTACCTGTGCCTGATCTTCGTCTCGATGCACTGGCAAAGATCGTTAACCCACAAAGAATACTTCCAACCACGATGGAGTTTGTTGATATCGCAGGCTTGGTTGCAGGCGCGTCTCGCGGTGAAGGTCTAGGAAATAAATTCCTTGCCAATATTCGTGAAACCGATGCCATTGGCCATGTGGTTCGCTGTTTTGAAAATGAAAACATCGTTCACGTTGCGGGTAAAGTGTCTCCAATCGAAGATATCGAAGTCATTAACCTTGAACTGGCGATGGCGGACTTAGACTCATGTGAGCGCGCCATTCAACGTAACGCTAAAAAAGCCAAAGGCGGCGACAAAGACGCGAAATTCGAATTGACCGTCCTAGAGAAGCTACTCCCAGTACTGACCGAAGGTGGTATGGCGCGTACCGTTGAGTTGTCGAAAGAAGAGTTGGATGCCATTGGTTACCTCAACTTCCTAACGCTCAAGCCAACCATGTATATTGCGAACGTCAACGAAGACGGATTTGAGGACAACCCGTACCTGGATGCGGTACGTGAGTACGCAGAAAAAGAAAACAACGTGGTTGTGGCCGTCTGCGCAGCGATCGAATCTGAGCTTTCTGAGCTCGACGACGAAGATCGTGAAGAGTTCTTGGCGGATATGGGCATTGAAGAACCGGGTCTAAACCGTGTTATCCGCTCTGGTTACGAGCTTTTGACCCTACACACCTACTTCACCGCAGGTGTCAAAGAGGTACGTGCTTGGACTATCCCTGTCGGTGCAACCGCCCCACAAGCAGCAGGTAAGATCCACACGGACTTTGAAAAAGGCTTTATCCGCGCAGAAGTTGTCGGCTATGACGACTACATCCAGTTCAACGGTGAAAGCGGTGCAAAAGAGGCCGGTAAGTGGCGTCTAGAAGGCAAAGACTACATCGTCAAAGATGGTGACGTTATCCACTTTCGCTTTAACGTATAAAATTGCGCAAGTGATTGACTTAAAAAGCCAGCAACTCTGCTGGCTTTGTTGTTTTCTCCCCCAGCAAGCCTAAGTTAAGTAAAGAGATTGACGCCAAAATGTTACCTGTTTTTGCCTGTTTACGCGCCTCTTTGTTTAAAAAGGAATCGAACAGCTGGTTTATCCGGATTTATTAAAAAAAACTATTGACGCCTCTGCCTCAACTTCGCATAATGCGCGCCGTTCCCGACAATAAGGCATATCGTTTTTAAACGAAGCCGAAAGGGGCACAGAGTGGCTACGTAGCTCAGCTGGTTAGAGCACATCACTCATAATGATGGGGTCACAGGTTCGAATCCCGTCGTAGCCACCATACATTTTGTTTCTAGTGATGATACATGACTGGAAACCTCTAGAGCTAACTCTAGACAGAATAATGCGGAAGTGGCGGAATTGGTAGACGCACCAGATTTAGGTTCTGGCGCCGCAAGGTGTGAGAGTTCAAGTCTCTCCTTCCGCACCATTATTCGATAGCATCGCTATCATCTGCAGGTCTATCGCCAAGCGGTAAGGCAGCGGCTTTTGATGCCGCCATTCCCTGGTTCGAATCCAGGTAGACCTGCCATTTTTACATAGCTGAGCCTTTTATTATAAAGGGCTTGTCTATCAGAGCGTGAGGGTTTATATTGTCTCGCTCACGAGTGGCTACGTAGCTCAGCTGGTTAGAGCACATCACTCATAATGATGGGGTCACAGGTTCGAATCCCGTCGTAGCCACCATTAAATCAACACTACTGATTTTTACCAATTGATCGGTTGTGTACAGAGTTCAAGACGCGGAAGTGGCGGAATTGGTAGACGCACCAGATTTAGGTTCTGGCGCCGCAAGGTGTGAGAGTTCAAGTCTCTCCTTCCGCACCATCTTGATAAACAACTCTGAATTTGATTATGCGGAAATGGCGGAATTGGTAGACGCACCAGATTTAGGTTCTGGCGCCGCAAGGTGTGAGAGTTCAAGTCTCTCTTTCCGCACCATTATTCAGATTCATTAGAATCTTGTAGGGCTATCGCCAAGCGGTAAGGCAGCGGCTTTTGATGCCGCCATTCCCTGGTTCGAATCCAGGTAGCCCTGCCATATTTTGTTTTTAGTCTCGCCAGACTGAAAACCGCTGAACTTACTCCCTGTTTGATAAGTTGAGCACTATAATTCGCGGAAGTGGCGGAATTGGTAGACGCACCAGATTTAGGTTCTGGCGCCGCAAGGTGTGAGAGTTCAAGTCTCTCCTTCCGCACCATCATTCGATAGCATCGCTATCACCTGCAGGTCTATCGCCAAGCGGTAAGGCAGCGGCTTTTGATGCCGCCATTCCCTGGTTCGAATCCAGGTAGACCTGCCATTATTTCTTGTGGTGAGTTTTCTCATTACAAGCGTCTAGAAAACCTTCTAGGCACCATTAAGTATGCGGAAGTGGCGGAATTGGTAGACGCACCAGATTTAGGTTCTGGCGCCGCAAGGTGTGAGAGTTCAAGTCTCTCCTTCCGCACCATACTTAATTCAGGTTTGGCTACGTAGCTCAGCTGGTTAGAGCACATCACTCATAATGATGGGGTCACAGGTTCGAATCCCGTCGTAGCCACCATTAAATTAACACCACTGATTTTTACCAATTGATCAGTTGTGTACAGAGTTCAAGACGCGGAAGTGGCGGAATTGGTAGACGCACCAGATTTAGGTTCTGGCGCCGCAAGGTGTGAGAGTTCAAGTCTCTCCTTCCGCACCATCTTGATAAACAACTCTGAATTTGATTATGCGGAAATGGCGGAATTGGTAGACGCACCAGATTTAGGTTCTGGCGCCGCAAGGTGTGAGAGTTCAAGTCTCTCTTTCCGCACCATTATTCAGATTCATTAGAATCTTGTAGGGCTATCGCCAAGCGGTAAGGCAGCGGCTTTTGATGCCGCCATTCCCTGGTTCGAATC